>NZ_JAWRXG010000095.1:0-304 GCF_046535135.1 Arthrobacter sp. SIMBA_036 | reverse complement strand
AAACTTAACAATACCTGGCTTTAAGTTATTAGAAGAACACAGGATCAATGGTGACTTATTTTTTGGTAAAAATAACCTAGAATAGTATAGAAAGACAAACCTTAATACCTTTTTTTTAAATTCTAGATAAGGACTATTGAAAACTCATACAATAAATTTTAAATCCCACAACAAAAACGCAAAAAAGCTAGCATTAATAGGTAATTACTAACATATTGTTGTTTACTACATTTTTTTTACTCTATCTTTGTGTAAGAACGTTACGGTAACATTGTTCATACCTGTTACACGGATGGATTTACAC
>NZ_JAWRXG010000094.1:0-304 GCF_046535135.1 Arthrobacter sp. SIMBA_036 | reverse complement strand
CGAGATGTATTTCGCCCCCTTGATCCAGAGCTTGAGCGCCTCCCAATGGATGCCGGCGACGATCTTGAAGGTCAGGAAGGGAATGCGCGCCGTCAGCCCCGCAAGGGTGGCGCTGGCGAGTGGCTTCATCGCGCCGGAGAAGGTCGCCGCGAGCAGCGGTCCCTGCCGATCTGTCTCCAGGATCCGCCAGCGGATCTCGTCGCCCGGCGGAAGCATGCGGAAGTGATAGTCCATATCCATGCCGATGAAGGGAGAAACATGGAAAAGCTTGCTGCAGCTCTGCCGCAGCCCGCTGTCCGAAAGC
>NZ_JAWRXG010000093.1:0-309 GCF_046535135.1 Arthrobacter sp. SIMBA_036 | reverse complement strand
CGTTTCTGGCGCGTTTGAGGATCGGCATTATCCCGACCGTTGCGCCCTATCTGCTTCCGGCAATCATAAACGATCTGAACGCCACATTCGACGGGATTCAGATCGACGTGCGCGAGACACAGACCGCAAAGCTCGTGCAGGAGCTGTCACGAGGCGATCTCGATCTGGCGATCGTCGCCCTCCCGGTCTCGGAACCGTCGCTGGCCGAACTGAAACTGTTCGACGAGGAATTCGTGCTCGTCCGCCGTCTGGAAGATGAAGGCCGCCCGGTTCCCGACCGCGACATGCTGCGCGAAATGCGGCTGCTGC
>NZ_JAWRXG010000044.1:0-542 GCF_046535135.1 Arthrobacter sp. SIMBA_036 | reverse complement strand
GAAGACCCGGAATGGACCCGCCGCTACCACTCCCTGGACATCGCCGAGAAAGCCTTCGGCGGCACGGTGGAAATCACCCTCACGGACGGCACCGTCATCACCGATGAGATCGCCGTCGCCGATGCCCACCCGCTCGGCGCCCGGCCCTTCGCCCGCGAGCAATACATCACCAAGTTCCGCACCCTCGCCGCCGGGCTCGTCGAGGACGCCGAAATCGAACGGTTCCTCGCCGCCGTCGAACGCCTCCCCGAACTCGGCGCCGGTGAACTGGACCAACTCAACATCACCGCCGCTCCCGGCGTCATCAACCTCGACGCAGCACCGAAGGGACTGTTCTAAATGCTGTACTCCAACGTCACACCCGAGCAGAAGCGGGTGAAACTGCGGGAACTGCTGGCCTCCGGGACCATCGCCCAGTTCCCGGGTGCGTTCAACCCGCTCTCCGCCCGTTTGATTGAGGAAAAGGGCTTCGCCGGGGTCTACATCTCCGGCGCGGTCCTGGCCAACGATCTCGGCCTGCCCGACATCGGCCTGACCACCCT
>NZ_JAWRXG010000092.1:0-315 GCF_046535135.1 Arthrobacter sp. SIMBA_036 | reverse complement strand
TTTTAATTTTCTAATTAGAATTTAGAGTCAAAATACGAAGTTACCAAAACAATTTTAAATCAAAAATTAACCTCAATCTTTATTAAGTAAAGGGAGTTCAGCAAAATCGCCTTTCGTTCCTTTTGCTTTTACGGTTTCATGACTAAATTTTATAGTAGTATCAGTCAGTACTGCTATTCCAAGATTGGATATCGCAGAAAAGCCACTTAATGGAGTCTGTCCGTTATTAACTACCATAACAGCATTGGATAATGCACCATGTGCGATAATATCACCTGATATTTCAAGATCTTTAACTGTACCGCCATCTACGCT
>NZ_JAWRXG010000043.1:0-542 GCF_046535135.1 Arthrobacter sp. SIMBA_036 | reverse complement strand
ATCCAGGCCTGGGCCTGGTATTCGGCGGAGTGTTCCTTGGTGTAGGTGTCCAGGATCGCGCGTTTCGCCTCGCCCGGGAGGGGCAGGGGCACCTCGTAGGAGGCGTCCGGGCCGTCGAGCATCCAGGCGATCACCCCGTCTTCGCCTTCGTAGATCGGCACGGGAGAGGTCTGTCCGCGCATGGCACGGTCGGCGGCTTCGACGGCCATCTTGCCCGCGAACGCCGGGGCGTGGGCCTTCCAGGTGGAGATTTCACCCTTGCGGGACTGGCGTGTGGCGGTGGTGGTGTGCAGTGCCTGCCCGACTGACTGGAAGATCGTCTCAACGTCCAAGCCCAGGAGCGTTCCGATGCCGGCCGCTGCGGAGGGGCCGAGGTGGGCCACGTGGTCGATCTTGTGTTTGTGCAGGCAGATCGCCTTGACCAGGTTCACTTGGATCTCGTACCCGGTGGCGATGGCCCGGACCAGGTCTTTGCCGTTGGAGCCCACATGCTGGGCGACGGCCAGGATCGGCGGGATGTTGTCCCCGGGGTGGGAGTACTC
>NZ_JAWRXG010000091.1:0-318 GCF_046535135.1 Arthrobacter sp. SIMBA_036 | reverse complement strand
GAGAGAAATCAAGACATTTGAGAATTATGATTTTTGGTTGTGTGACGGAACCGATCCTGAGGGAAATGTATTTCAGTTAAAATGCAGAAAATAATACCTATGAAAAAAATATTTGGAATTCTATTTTTAATCACAGCCCATTGTTTATTTGGGCAAAATATTTCCACTATTGAAAAACAGCTTGATGATGCTTTTCAAAAAATTAATTACTGGTATTCTGATGGCCAAAGCAAAGAATCTTCTTCAGATTCTCTTTATACGGCCAATATAAAATTTGAAAAATTATTGCTTCAGTATACCTCATCAAACCCTCAGACC
>NZ_JAWRXG010000005.1:0-283996 GCF_046535135.1 Arthrobacter sp. SIMBA_036 | reverse complement strand
GAACCCGGAAGCTAAGACCCACAGCGCCGATGGTACTGCACCCGGGAGGGTGTGGGAGAGTAGGACACCGCCGGACAACCATTCAACCGGAGAGCCCCGACCCCACGGTCGGGGCTCCCCGCATTTAACACCCAGAACACAACCCAGGGCCATCAGCGCCCCAGGCAGCACCGAACCTAGCCCGAGAAGAACTCGGATAGCTCCGTGATCAGCTTGTCAGGGGCCTTGTTCGGCCCGTCGTGCCCGAAGCCCGGGAGGATGGTGTAGCTGGACCCGGACAGGACATCGTGGATCTGGCCGCAGGCGACGCCAAAATATGCCGGGCTCTTTTCGCCCACCACGATCAAGGTTTCCAGGGGGAGCTCCAAGAAGGGCTCTGCAGGCATGTCCGCGGCTATGACAGCCTTGATCTCACGGACGCCGCAGGTCATCAGCTCCCGCATCTGCTTGCCCAATGGCGTACCCGCAGCAAGCTTCGTTGCCAGGGTCAACATAGACAGCGGCATGCGCGCGAAAGCGCCGCCGGTTTCGACGCCCTTGATCAGCACGGCGAGGCCACGATCGTAGTCTCCAGCCGCCGTCGCCCGTTCATATTCGGGCGTCCAGTCGGCCTTGACGCTGTGATTGACGGATACTGCGGGGTCGTAGACCGCGAGCCGTTCCACGGGCAGCGTACGGGCTGCATGGAGTGCCACGGCGCCACCGAAGCTGTGCCCGAAGACGTCTGTGCTGGAGGTGTGCTTCATCACCGCGTCCAAGTCGCGGATATCGGCTTCAAGGGTGTAATCCTCGGCCTGTGGGGATGAATCACCGCGGCCGCGACGGTTGAAAGTGTGGACTGGCCGGCCGAGCGCTGTGCTGAGTTTCTGCGCGAAACGCGTGTAATCGGCAGCCGTAACTACGGAGGCCGGCACAACGACGACGCCGGAACCTTTCGTTGCCAGCTCACCACCGGTGGTGAGTACTTCGAGGTGTCCGCCGTCCGGGGTGATGATGATGTCGCGCGTCATGACTTGAGCCTATCGGAGCCACCTGACTGCCGACAGCCGCCCCGCTCCTATGTATATAACCGGTCAGCCCCTGAAGTAGTCCGAAATGTCCGAGACAAGTTCCTTGACCGCTGCCGGAACGGATCCGTGGAAGCCTTTGGGCGATACTTCCAAGGTGCTCCCCGGGACGGCGCGGTTCAGCCGGGCGGCGGTGACTTTGTAATACTCCGGGCTCTTCTTGCCCACCATAAAATGCGTGCCGCGCGGAAGGACGGAGAAGTCAGTGCCGGAAGCTTCGAAAGCGGCCTGCAGTTCGCCGACGCCGGACGGCAGCAGTTCACGGAAGACCTTATTGACCTTGGTGCGGGAAACCACCGCCATTAGCCCGGCCAGAACCGGCTCGGGGACGCGGGCAAGGGCCGTCCCAGGGTTCATGCCACGTTTCATTCGGACCATGGCGCGGTTGATGTCGCCCTTGTTGACCGCGTCGGCAAAACCTTTCAACCAGTCCGTGTCCATACTTCCGTCGATGTTCACCGCGGCGTCGTACACGGCGAGCTTCTCCGGTTGGTGACGCGTGCCGGCAAACGCGTGCGCAGCGTTCAATGCCACGGAACCGCCGAGGCTGTGGCCCAGGATGTTCCGTGCTCCGGTGGCGTCCATGATGGTGCGCACATCCGCAATCTCGGTTGCCATGGAGTAGTTGTGGGGTTGGTCCGTTGACTTTCCGCGGCCCCGGCGATCGTAGACGTCTACGGCCCAATCGTTCCCTAGTCCTTTGGCCAGGGCCACGGAGAACGGCCGGTAGATGAGCGCGGTGAGGAACGCGCCTCCCACGATCACGACCCGTCGATCGCCGGGTGCGTGTTGGGCGCCGTAGCTGTATAGGGCAAGCCTGCCGCCGTCGTGCGTCTTGATCTCGCGTTCCTTCACCGGAACATCTTAGGTGGCTGCGGCGGCTTCTCCAGGGATGCGGTTCCCGGACAGGAACCGGGCCACACGTACGGCCAGGCGCCTCCCCGGGCGCAGCGGGCCTTCATGAAACTGGAACGGAACGATGGCCAACTCGATGGCTGGCACCGCCGCGGCCAAGGCTCGGCCCGTTTCGGCGAAATATGCCGGGCTCCAGCCGCCGCTCAGCATCAGGGTGGGGGTGGTAAGGCTCATGAAATCCTCCAGCGTCCCGTCGGCGGCGAGGACTGCGCGCATCTCGACGACGGCGGTAGGCAGCAACGACCGCATCTCCAAACCCAGCCGCGTCCGTGCCGAGAGGACACTGAGCGTCCTCAGAGCACCCATCGGCAGGTATGAAATGGGACCAGCGGTTCCGAGGCCTTGCACGAGGTGCGCCCACGCATCGTCTAGCTGCCCCGCGGTGACAGCAGCCTCCAACTCGGGGCGCCAACGGCCGCTGAGGCTTCCGGCGAGGGACACCGCAGCGTCGTAGGTGACCAGCCGGCTGATCTTGCCGCGGCGGGCGGCCTGTAAGCCCACGAAACCGCCATAACTATGGCCAATCACGTCCGTGGACCCTGTCTTGTCCATCACTGCGTGCAGATCGGCGATCTCGGTCTCCACGGAATATCCGTGCGGCTGCGGTGCGGAATGGCCACGGCCCCGCCGGTTGTAGGTGTGGACGGGGCGCTCCAGGAGGAGGCTCATGGTGCGCGCGAACGGCCAGTAAAGGGAATCAGTCACCAACGTGCCGTGGACAAGCACGACGCCGGGCGGTTCAGTCGGTGCCTTGGAACCCGGAAGGGAAGCACCTGACGCAGCACGGAACGTGTGCACTTCGAGGTGGCCACCGCCGTCGTCCGTTTCAACTGTCCATGTCTCCACAGGGTGAGTCTATGCCCGGGAAATCAGGGCTCGTAATCACCGGTAAACTTAAGGACTGTGACTTCCGCAAACACCGCCGCCCCCAGCACTTCCGCAGAGCCCCTCGATGCCAGCGAACAAATGCGCATCCGCATGGACAAGCGTGCCAAGCTGCTTGCCCGCGGCTCGGAGGCCTACCCGGTGGCTGTGGAGCGGACACACTCCCTCAGTGAAATCCGCGAAAAGTATGCGCACCTTGAGGCTGACGAAACAACCGGCGACGTCGTAGGCGTCACCGGCCGCGTCGTGTTCGTGCGCAACACCGGCAAGCTGTGCTTCGCCACCCTTCAGGAAGGTGGGGTTGACGGCAAGGGAGTGCGCCTCCAGGCAATGCTGAGCCTGGCCAACATCGGTGAGGAATCCCTGGCCGATTGGAAGGCCCTGGTAGACCTTGGCGATCACGTCTTTATCAAGGGCGAGGTTATTTCCTCCCGCCGAGGCGAACTCTCTGTCATGGCCGACTCGTGGTCCATGGCTTCAAAGGCGCTCCGCCCGCTTCCTGTGCTGCATGCCGAGCTGAACGAGGAAACGCGGGTCCGGCAGCGTTATGTGGATTTGATGGTCCGCGAAGAAGCGCGCGAAATGGTCTACAAGCGGGCTGCGATTACGCGCTCGGTGCGGGACACCTTGGACCGCCACGGGTATGTGGAGGTTGAGACGCCCATCCTGCAGTTGGTTCACGGCGGCGCCACGGCCCGGCCCTTCGAGACCCACATGAACGCCTTCGACCAGAAAATGACGCTCCGCATTGCCACGGAACTATTCCTCAAGCGGGCCGTGGTGGGCGGGATTGACCGCGTCTATGACATGGGCAGGGTTTTCCGTAATGAGGGCGTGGACTCCACGCACAGCCCCGAATTCACCACCCTTGAATGCTATGAAGCGTGGGCGGACCAGTTCGTCATGGCCGAGCGTATGAAGGAAATCATCCTGAACGTGGCCGACGTCGGTGGTACCCGAACCATCCAAACTGAGTCCGGTGAAATAAACCTCGACGGCGAATGGGCTTGGGTTTCCGTGTACCCGGGTCTCTCCGAAGCCGTGGGCCAGGAAATAACGCCTGACACCACGGTGGAGGAGTTGGTGGCCCTCGCTGCCAAACACCAAGTCAAGGTGGACTCCAAGTGGGATGCCGAGAAGCTCGTGGTTGAGTTGTTTGGCGAGATTGTGGAACCGACGCTGCTCAACCCCACCTTTGTTTATGACTACCCGCCGTCCGCCCAGCCCCTGGCCCGCCCGCACCGGGAAGACGGGCGCTTGATCGAGGCGTGGGACTTGATCATCGGCGGTATGGAGCGCGGTACGGCATTCTCCGAGCTGATCGACCCCGTGATCCAGCGTGAACGCCTTACCGAGCAGTCGCGGCGTTCGGCCGCAGGAGATGACGAGGCCATGCAGTTGGATGAAGACTTCCTGCGTGCTCTCGAGTACGGGGCGCCGCCAATGGGGGGTATCGGGTTGGGCATCGACCGCTTGGTCATGCTGTTCACCGGTGCGGGCATCCGTGAAACCATATTGTTCCCCTTGTTGAAGCCCGAAGGACATTGATCATGGATTACATCGCAGTTCTGGCGCCCTCAGTGGTGGTTGGATTGATCTTCTGGTTCGCCATGAAGTCGATCTTCAATGCCGACAAATCCGAACGCCAAGCCGAGGCACGGGCGCAAGCTGAAGCCGATTTGGGAAATTCCGGCCCAGCGCCGCAGGGCCCCGCCACTAAATAGCCCAAAATTCACAAAGGCCTTAACGGGAATCCAAATGTGCCTTTGACGTGTGCCGTGGGCGTGAACGATAATCAGAAATACGGAGTCGGGGAATTTCTGATTATCCAACCCTCCAAAAGAGAGGCTACTCATGGCACAGAAAGTAAAAATCATCCTCGTCGATGACCTGGATGAAGGGGACGCGGACGAAACGGTCCGCTTCGGCTTGGACGGCGTGAGCTACGAAATGGATCTGTCCACCGCCAACGCTGCATCATTGCGCCAGGCTTTGGAACCCTTCGTTGCCAAGGCCAGGAAGACATCCTCCGGCCGTGCCACGCGCGGCCGTGCGACCACTCCGCGCAATCAGGATTCCGCGCAGATCAGGCAATGGGCCCGTGATAACGGCTACACGGTCAACAGTCGCGGACGTATTCAGGCTGAAATTCAGGAAGCCTACCAAAAGGCAAATTCCTGATTCACCGCATGAATGCCCCGGCACACAGTGCCGGGGCTTTCGGCTTTAACTTCCGAAAGTGCGTTGCCGCTCGTCGCCAACCTAGGAATTTCCTGTGAATCCCGGTGCTCGCCACTGATGAATTGCTCCTATATAGGGTGACGTTAGGCCTGTAGGAGCCATCCGAATGCGATTTGGGAATGGCCCGGGCGTGACAGGCGGGCGTCGGTGTAACCCGGCGCCCGAGGATGCCACCACCCGCCGTCCGGGGTCAAGGCCTCCAGCGCGATTTATTCCAGCGCCGGCCCATGTTTCCCCTGTGGCGAACACGCCCCAAAAGTGCTGCTCCTCCACGTAGAGTCAAAGTACGTCGTAGCTAGGAGTGTGGCGAAATGTTTGAGAGATTTACGGACCGTGCCCGTCGCGTGGTCGTTCTTGCCCAAGAAGAGGCACGGATGCTCAACCACAATTACATCGGTACCGAGCACATCCTCTTGGGTCTGATCCACGAGGGTGAAGGCGTTGCAGCCAAAGCGCTCGAGTCCCTGAGCATTTCGCTCGATGGTGTTCGGGAGCAGGTACAGGAGATTATCGGCCAGGGCCAGCAGGCTCCATCCGGTCACATCCCCTTCACCCCCCGCGCCAAGAAGGTGCTGGAGCTCTCGCTCCGCGAAGCACTGCAGCTCGGCCACAACTACATCGGAACTGAGCACATCCTGCTCGGCTTGATTCGCGAAGGCGAAGGCGTGGCAGCCCAGGTGCTGGTCAAGCTCGGTGCAGACCTCAACAGGGTCCGCCAGCAGGTTATCCAGCTGCTCTCCGGCTACCAGGGCAAGGAGACCGCAGGCAGCGGCTCCGGCCAGGGCCAGCCGGAAGGTACCCCTGCCGGTTCAGTGGTGCTTGACCAGTTCGGACGCAACCTGACCCAGGCTGCCCGCGAGAACAAGCTCGATCCTGTGATCGGCCGCGAGCAGGAGATGGAGCGGGTCATGCAGGTCCTGTCTCGTCGCACCAAGAACAACCCTGTGTTGATTGGTGAGCCCGGCGTGGGTAAGACCGCCGTCGTCGAAGGCCTCGCCCAGGCGATCGTCCGCGGCGATGTCCCGGAGACCATCAAGGACAAGCAGCTTTACACGCTTGACCTCGGTTCGCTGGTTGCCGGTTCCCGGTACCGCGGGGACTTCGAAGAACGCCTCAAGAAGGTCCTCAAGGAAATCCGCACCCGTGGCGACATCATCCTGTTCATCGACGAGATCCACACCCTCGTTGGTGCCGGTGCTGCCGAAGGCGCCATCGATGCTGCGTCCATCCTGAAGCCAATGCTTGCCCGCGGTGAACTCCAGACCATTGGTGCCACCACCTTGGATGAGTACCGCAAGCACATCGAAAAGGACGCTGCACTGGAGCGTCGTTTCCAGCCGATCCAGGTCAAGGAGCCCTCCGTCGCCCACGCGATCGAGATCCTCAAGGGCCTGCGGGACCGTTACGAGGCACACCACCGCGTAACGATTACCGACGGCGCCCTCGCCTCAGCCGCGCAGCTGGCCGAACGCTATATCTCGGACCGCTTCCTGCCAGACAAGGCAATCGACCTGATCGATGAAGCCGGTGCACGGCTGCGCATCCGTCGCATGACTGCTCCGCCGGAGCTCAAGGCCATGGATGAGCGCATTGCGGACGTCAAAATGGAGAAAGAATCCGCCATTGACGCCCAGGACTTCGAAGGTGCTGCCTCGCTGCGCGACAAAGAGCAGAAGCTCATTGCCGAGCGCGCCGAGAAGGAGCGCAACTGGAAGTCCGGCGGCATGGACGACATTTCCGAGGTTGACGAGGACCTGATCGCTGAAGTTCTTGCGAACTCCACGGGCATCCCGGTCTTCAAGCTCACCGAGGAAGAGTCCTCTCGCCTGCTCAAGATGGAAGACGAACTGCACAAGCGCGTCGTCGGCCAGGACGAAGCCATCAAGGCGCTGTCCCAGGCTATCCGCCGCACCCGTGCAGGCCTGAAGGACCCCAAGCGTCCCGGTGGCTCGTTCATCTTCGCCGGCCCCACCGGCGTCGGCAAGACCGAGCTCGCCAAGGCACTTGCCGAATTCCTGTTCGGTGAAGAGGACGCCCTCATCACCCTGGACATGTCCGAGTACTCCGAGAAGCACACGGTTTCGCGTCTCTTCGGTGCTCCTCCGGGCTATGTTGGCTACGAAGAAGGTGGCCAGCTGACCGAGAAGGTCCGCAGGCGTCCGTTCTCCGTGGTCCTGTTCGATGAAGTTGAGAAGGCCCACGCGGACCTCTTCAACTCCCTGCTGCAGATTCTGGAAGACGGCCGCCTGACCGACTCCCAGGGCCGCGTGGTGGACTTCAAGAACACTGTGATCATCATGACCACCAACCTTGGTACCCGCGATATCTCCAAGAGCGTGGCCACTGGTTTCCAGTCCGGCACGGACACCCAGACCGGTTACAACCGGATGCGGGCCCGGGTCACGGAAGAGCTGAAGCAGCACTTCCGCCCTGAGTTCCTCAACCGCGTTGACGACGTCGTGGTGTTCCCGCAGCTGACCCAGGACGAGATCATCGAGATCGTGGACATGTTCGTGACCCGCTTGGAGCGTCGCCTCAAGGACAAGGACATGGGCATCGAGCTCACCACGGCCGCCAAGGTCCTCTTGGCTACCCGCGGTTACGATCCCGCAATGGGTGCCCGGCCGCTGCGCCGCACCATCCAGCGCGAAATCGAGGACCAGCTGTCCGAGAAGATCCTGTTCGGCGAGATCCACGCCGGCGACATCGTGGTAGTGGATGTGGACGGCGAAGGGGACGACGCCAAGTTCACGTTCGCAGGCAACGCCAAGCCGCGCATCCCGGAGATCGCTCCCACCGCGTAGGCATAACCGCATCAGCACGGCGCCCCGTCTATTCCGCGAGGAATGGGCGGGGCGTTCGCGTTGGGGGTTCTAATCCACTATCGAAGTGAGGGTCAATGCGGGTGCTCATGGTTGCGCCGGGGACACGGGGTGACGTTGCGCCGATGGCCGGCCTGGGAAGCCGCCTCGAGGCCTCGGGCTATGAGGTGGCCATTGCCGCTAACCCGCCGTACGCAAGCCTGGTTCTTCAGTCCGGATGTGAGTTCAGGCCGTTGCCTGGTGACTTGGCTGAACTGATCAGGCACCCAAGCCCCGGGGCAAAAGAATCCCCAACGGACTTGCTGACTTTCTGGCGCAAGCTCGGCGACTACATGGACCACGCGGCGAGGGGGACGCTGGCCGCCGTGGAGGCGGGCGCTGACGTTATCATGGCCAATTCGGTGTCGCCCTATGCTTACGACATTGCTGAGGCCTTCGGAATTCCGGTCCTCGGCGCCCACTTGCAGCCCACGGAACCAAGCACTGCTTACCCGCCCGTGCTTATGGGCTTGGGCAGGAGTTTGGGCGCGGCAGGCAACAAGATCATCGGTGAACGCGCCGCTGCGGGCCCCGCACCTTACGACGCGCCCAGTGCACGCATGCGTAAAACCTTGGGCCTCAAGAAACAAAGCCGAGCGGCTGCCGAGCGCCGCCGCAGGAACGCCCGGGCCACGATCCTCTATGGCATCAGCCCCACCGTCCTGCCGCGCCCAGCGGATTGGCACCCGGGCTTGGTCATGGCCGGCTACTGGTGGCCCGCCACGGACCACCGCTGGCGCCCGTCCCCGAATCTGGTCGACTTCCTTGCCGACGGCCCGCCCCCGGTCTTCGTCGGCTTTGGAAGCAGCGCGGACATGGATCCCGGTTTTATCCTCGAGGCCACCCGTCGGGCGGGCGTGAGGGCAGTGGTGCAGGGTGTGGATGAGGTGCTGGGTGACGACGCGATCGGCGTCGGACATGTCCCGCACGATTGGCTTTTCCCGCGCATGGCAGCCGTGATTCATCACGCAGGAGCCGGAACGACGGCGGCCGGCTTGCGTTCGGGGGTGGCAACTGTGGGCGTCCCGGTCTACACGGATCAGCCGCTGTGGGCCTCCAGGGTTGCGGATCTGGGTGCTGGCCCGGCACCGATTCCCTATAAAAAGCTCACTCCGGAGCGCCTTGGTGAGGCTATCAACCGGGCCGTCACCACGCCGTCGTACACCGCTGAAGCCAGGCAACTTGCAAAAAGGATCGCGGCAGAAGACGGTACCGTCGCTGTGCTCAAAGCCCTCCGCAGCCTCCCATCCAAGTAGCAAGCGCAGCCCACGTGAAGTGGAATATCTGAAAGTACTGTTTCACTCTGAGTGAACCGCGCTGTGATTGAAGCCACAATGAGTGTTGAATCTGAGCATGGAACCTGCTGATAACCCTGCCGCGGACCGCATCCCCGAAACGCCTTTCCACGACATGGACTACTACCTGTCCATCCCAAGGGTCAGCGGCCTGACACTCAGTCCGGACGGCAAGCGCCTGGTTACCACGGTGACCACCCTGAATGGCAAAGGAACCGAGTTTTCCACCGCGCTGTGGGAGGTGGACCCTTCCGGCAAAAACCGGGCACGACGGATCACCCGCAGTTCCAAGGGCGAGGCAGGCGCGGTCTTCGCATCAACCGGGGACCTCTACTTCACGTCCTCCCGCGCCGATCCCGAAGGCCCCGATCCCGAAAACCGCCAAGCCGACCCCGTGAACGGATTGTGGCTCTTGCCCTTCGACGGTGGAGAAGCACGGGTGGTTCACTCCCGGTCCGGCGGCATCAGTTCCGTCCTGGCCGCCAGAGCCGCCGACACCATCTTCGTCATCGCCCCGGTGCTCGCCGGATCAACCGATGAAGAAAACGACGAGGAACGCCGCAAAATCCGCAAGGATCACAAAGTCTCTGCCATCCTGCACACCGGATACCCGGTGCGCTTTTGGGACGCCGACCTGGGCCCCGCCGAGCCGCGGCTCTTCGCTGTTGAAGACGGCGAAGAGAGGGAGTCGGGCAAGCCGTCCACCGTGGACAGCACCGCGCCGCTCCGGCTCCGCAACCTGACACCCGGCGTCGGGGGTTCCTTACGCGAGGCAAAGGCCGTTGTGAGCCCCGATGGCAGGACCATCTACACGAGCATGGCAAAACCGCTCGCCAAGGCGGACAGCCGGCAGGTGCTGGCCGCCGTCGACGTCGCTAGCGGCGCAGTTAAGGTGCTCCTTGACCACGAGGGCATGAATTACTTCCCCGGGCCCGTCAGTCCGGACAACCAGTGGCTGGTGGTGGAGAGCGAAAGTGACACGACGCCAACCCAGGCGCCGCAGGTGAAGCTGCACTTGCTCCAAGTCTCGGGCGGTGAGGCGGCAGGGGCCGACAGCGGAAACGACAGCGCGGTCTTGGCCCCGCTGGCACACCAATGGGACCGCTGGCCCAGCGCGCTCGCATGGCTCCCGGACGGCAGTGCCATCCTGGCCACCGCGGACGACGACGGCGCGTCGCCGGTTTTCCGGGTAGACGTCACCGACGGCGGGGTAACGCGGATAACGGACGACGCTGCAGCGTATTCCAACGTCCTGATTTCGCCCGACGGAACGACGGCCTATGCGCTGCGCAGCTCGTACGAGTTCCCCCCGGAGGCGGTTCGGATCGACCTCGCCAGCGGTGCGGTCTCCCGTTTGCAGGGGCCCGTGGAGCGCCCCGCGTACCCAGGCAAGCTCGAGCGTGTGGAAACCACGGCCGAGGACGGTTCCCGCGTGCCCGCATACCTTGCCCTTCCCGAAGGGGCCTCCGCGGAGAAGCCGGCACCCCTCCTGCTGTGGATCCATGGCGGGCCGTTGGGGTCTTGGAATGCGTGGACGTGGCGTTGGAACCCGTGGCTCCTTGTGGCCAAGGGGTACGCGGTACTGCTACCCGATCCTGCCCTCTCCACAGGGTACGGCCAGGACTTCATCCAGCGAGGGTGGGGGAGTGGGGCAAGAAGCCGTTTACCGACCTCATGGCGATCACCGACGCTGTGGTGGCGCGGGCCGACGTCGACGAAACCCGGACTGCCGCGATGGGCGGGTCATTCGGTGGTTACATGGCCAACTGGGTGGCCGGACAAACCGATCGGTTCAAGGCGATCGTCACCCACGCCAGCCTGTGGGCCCTTGACCAATTTGGTCCCACAACGGACGATGCCCAGTATTGGCTCAAGGAAATGACCACGGACATGGCACTGGAGAACTCGCCGCACCTGAACGTGGCCAACATCAAAACGCCCATGCTCGTGATCCATGGTGACAAGGACTACCGGGTACCCATCGGGGAAGGTCTTCGGCTTTGGTATGAGCTCCTGTCCTCCTCGCAACTGCCTGCTGACGAGAACGGGCAGGGCCCGCACCGTTTCCTGTACTTCCCGGATGAGAATCACTGGGTGCTGCAGCCGCAACATGCCAAAGTCTGGTACGGCGTCGTCGAGCACTTTTTGGCCAAGCAGGTGCTGGGTGAGGATGTGCCCCTGCCAGAGGAACTGGGCTTGTAACACCAAGAGGTGGAGGCCGGGCGGTAGCATCAGCGTCGCTAGTATGGGGTTGTGAATCCGACCTTCAGCCTCCGCCCTGCCCGCACCAGCGACGTGGCGGCCATCAAGAGGCTCGTGGCTCCCCTCGCCGAACAGCGGATTCTGATGGCCAAGGAAACCGTGGCTTACTACGAGAGCCTCCAGGAGTTCCGAATCGCCGAATCGTCCGAAGGCGAAGTCATTGGCTGCGGGGCGCTTCACGTCATGTGGGAGGACCTTGCCGAAATCCGGACCTTGGCAGCAGCTGATTCCTGGCGCGGAAGGGGTGTGGGGCACGTCCTGGTGGAGGACCTGCTGGCCGCGGCCAAAGCGATCGGAGTAAGCCGGGTTTTCTGCCTGACGTTCGAGGTCGATTTCTTCAAGCGCCACGGCTTCGAGGTCATGGCGGACCAGTCCGCGGTGGATCCCCAAGTGTACTCAGAACTGCTGCGCTCGCACGATGAAGGCGTGGCGGAGTTCCTGGACTTGGCCCGCGTGAAGCCGAACACCTTAGGCAATACCCGGATGATCAGGGAGCTCTAGCTTCAGGCCCTGTCGGTTATATCTCCGGCGTCGTTCTTCGATGCGCTCAGGCCTACCGTGGCCCCCACTGCCAGTAGTAGGGTCAGAGCACTAGCCGCAGCATGCCCAGGAGCATCACATGAAAAAGCTCATCAATGATCCCCGCGCAGTGGTGGACGAGTCCGTCGAAGGTTTCGGGATGGCACACGCCGACATCGTCACCGTCCACGCTGATCCCAAATTCGTTGTCCGAAAGGCTGCGCCGGTAGCGGGCAAAGTTGCCCTGGTGTCCGGTGGAGGCAGTGGGCACGAACCCCTGCACGCCGGGTTCGTTGGCCTCGGAATGCTCGACGCCGCTGTGCCCGGCGCAGTCTTCACCTCACCTACCCCGGACCAGATCATTCCAGCCACCGTCGCAGTGGACGCCGGCGCCGGCGTCGTGCATATCGTGAAGAACTACACCGGTGACGTCCTGAACTTCGAAACGGCAGCCGAGATGGCACAAGCAGAAGGCGTGCGTGTCCGTTCCGTGCTGGTCAACGACGACGTCGCGGTGGAGGATTCGCTGTACACGGCAGGACGCCGTGGGGTGGGCGGAACTGTACTGGTGGAGAAGATCGCGGGTGCCTCCGCCCAACGCGGCGATGACCTGGACGCCGTCACAGCGATCGCTGAGCGTGTGGTGGCCAACGTGCGGACAATGGGTGTGGCGCTGTCCGGCTGCACCGTTCCACACGCCGGCACACCCAGCTTTGAACTCGCTGACGACGAAATCGAAATTGGAATCGGCATCCATGGGGAACCGGGACGGCACCGCATCGCCATGGAAAGCGCGGACGCTATCACCGACCGCCTGCTGGAACCGGTCCTGGAGGACCTCGGCCTCTCCTCGGGGGACAAAGTACTCCTGTTCGTCAACGGGATGGGTGGAACGCCGCAGAGCGAGCTATACATCGTGTATCGGCGCGCGGCGCAGGTCCTCGCTGAGCGCGGGGCCACTGTGGAGCGCTCGCTGGTGGGGAATTACGTCACCTCCCTCGAGATGCAGGGATGCTCGGTCTCCGTGTTGCGCCTCGATGACGAGATGACAAGGCTCTGGGACGCTCCGGTGCACACCGCCGCGCTGCGTTGGGGCGCATAAACATGGGGCTCGGTGTCGAATGGGCTGTTGACTGGTTGAAGCTTTCGGCGAAAGCCATGGCTGAACACCGTGTGGAACTGATTGAGATGGACCGCGCCATCGGGGACTCGGACCACGGCGAGAACATGGACCGCGGTTTCCAAGCTGTGGTGCAGAAGCTCGAAGAAGCCCCGCCGGAGACCCCCGGTGCCGCCCTGAAGGTTGCTGCGATGACCCTGATGTCAAAAGTGGGTGGCGCAGCCGGACCTTTGTACGGCACCGCGTACCTCCGGGCAGCTACCTCGCTGGGGGATCTCACGGACGTTGATGCCGGGGCGATGGCCGAGGCACTTGCCGCCGCACGCGACGGCGTAGTGGCCCGCGGCAAGGCGGAACCGGGCGACAAGACCATGATTGATGCATGGACACCAGCCGTCGATGCGGCTCGCGATGCCGCCGCTACCGGAGGTCCCCTGGACGTCCTGGAAGCAGCAGCCCAAGCCGCGGAGGCTGGCGCCACGGCGACCGATCCCCTGGTGGCGCGTAAGGGCCGGGCCAGTTACTTGGGTGAGCGGAGCGCCGGGCATCGTGACCCTGGGGCAGCCTCCAGTGCGCTGATTCTGCGGGCGGCCGTGGACGCAGCGAGCTCGCCCGGCAGCGCGGGGACGGGCCCCGAATGACCGTAGGCATCGTGGTTGTCTCACACAGCAGCAAGATCGCTGAGGGCGCGGTGGAACTGGCTGCCCAGATGGCGCCCGACGTCGGCCTCGTCGCCGCCGGGGGCACCGACGATGACCGCATCGGAACCAGCTTGGAGAAGGTGCTGGCCGCCGTCGAGCAGTCACTGGTTGATTCCGGCGGGGACGGCGTGGTGGTGATGACCGATCTGGGTTCCGCGGTGATGACGGCGGAGTCTGCCGCGGAGTTCGCCAGCGACCCTGACGCGGTACGCCTTGCCGACGCGCCCTTGGTGGAGGGACTCGTGGCTGCCGCCGTCGCTGCCCAGGGAGGAGCCGGTGCCGAGGAGGTCCGCCAGGCTGCGGAGGCGACCGGTTTTGGCTCCCATGGGTCGGTGCCGCGGCCGGGCTCGGCGGATGAGCCAGGCATCGACAAGCCCGGCGTCGACGAACCTGACGCGAGCGGTGATTTCATGCTCATCAACCCCCTTGGTATGCACGCCAGGCCGGCCGCGAAAATTGCCGGCGGTTTGGCTGGCCTGGATGCGGTCGTAACGGTCAATGGAGTGGACGGCGTGTCCGTCATGTCCCTCATGTCCCTCGGCGTCGGCAAAGGCTCTTCGCTGCATGTTGAGGCGCGGGGAAAGGATGCGTTAAAGGCTGTGGGGTACGTCGAACAGCTGGTTGCTGACGGCTTCGGTGAGCTGTAATTTTGGGGGTTTCCAGTCCAAACGTTGCTAAGTATCCTGATAAGTGATCTTGTAGAGGTACAAGGTTCCTACGACGAAAGAGGTGCGACATGGGTGCTGACGACAAGATGCAGAACGCTGGCGAGAAGCTCGGTGGTAAGGCCAAGGAAGCCGCTGGCAAGCTGACGGACGACAAGGGCCTCGAAGCCGAGGGCAAAGGCGACCAGGTCAAGAGCGACCTCAAGGGCGCTGGCGAAAAGGTAAAAGACGCCTTCAAGAAGGACTAGGAATGTTGACAGGGCCGCTGCGGTTGCAGCGGCCCTGTCGTGTTTTAGGCATGGTTTGCAGGAGCCATGCGTGGGATTTCCAACGAAGGATTCAGCGTGAATGTATTGGTGAAACTGTTCGGCATTGCGGTCAGCCTTGGGGCCGGAGCGATCGCAAACAAGACGCTTGAGGGTCTCTGGCAGAAGAAGACGGGAAAGCCTGCCCCCAAGGACGGGACCGATCTTGACGACTCCCTTCCCGGCGTCCTGGTATTCGCTATTGTGTCCGCGGCCGTGGGCGCAGTGGTCCACGTCCTGACCCAGCGAGGCACCAAGAGCGCACTGGCCCACATGAAGAAGACGGCAGACGAGGTTTAGCCATGGCGATTGCAAAGAACCCAAGCACGGTCATCGACTGCCCGGATGCGCCCGCACTGGCAGCCTTCTATGGCGAATTGCTGGGCTGGGAAGTCACCGGCGAAGGGGACTGGTTGGATATCCGCCCCAGTGACGGCAGTAATTGCATCTCCTTCCAGCAGGTGGACGTTTACCAGGCGCCTGTGTGGCCCGGCCAGACCATCCCGCAGCAGATGCATTTGGATGTATCCGTGGAGGATCTGGACAAGGGCGAAGAGGTTGTCCTGTCCTTGGGAGCGACCAAGGCCGACCACCAGCCCGGCGAAACGTTCAGGGTGTTCCTGGACCCGGCAGGGCACCCGTTCTGCCTCTGCGCGTCCTGACGGGGCCTGCCTCCTGACTGGGGCCTAGCCCTGCTGGGCGGCCCATTCCTCGACACGGCGGTTGCTTTCCTCTTCTGAGAGGTCCTCGACGCGAGTCATGACGGACCAGCGGACGCCGAACGGATCCCGGATGCTTGCGTAACGGTCTCCGGAGACAAACGTGGTCAAGGGTTCCCGGATGGTAGCGCCTGCTTGCTCCGCCTTTCGCACCAAACTGTCCGCATCGGGGCAGTAGAAGCCCAGGGAGTAGCAGTCGTCTTCTCCGTCAGGAGCTGGGACGAGGTGGTAAGCGGGGTTGGGTTCGCCGAGTTGAAGGTGGCCGTTTCCGAAGTCAAGCTCGGCGTGGACCACCACTCCGCCCATTTCCGTGGCGCCTACAACCCGGGCACCGAAGACTTCGCTGTAGAAGGCGATGGCTTCCTTCGCATTGGGTACGGCAAGGAACGGTGTGAGGCTGGTCAGGCCGTTGGGAATCCCGTTGGTGGTGTGCTCACCGTTGGCGCCGGTTGTTGTTGTCTGGGTGCTTGTAGTATCTGTCATGAGAACCACGCTAGGTGCTGCCCGGTATCCAGCGCTTGGAGATTCGCGACAGCTTCAAGACTGTCCTCGGACGGGGGATGTGATGGAGGGATCCACCAAGGGAATCCTGTATCCGGCGCGGCTTCCGACTTTTAATCGTTTTCCTGCACCGACCCCGGTTGCGGACCTGGTGCAGTGGTTCTGGATTCCGGAATGGGACATCGAACCGGGGAGGACGTCCCGCCAACACCTCATCGCGTACCCGGCGTGCAACGTGGTGGTGGAACGCGAGGGTGTTATTTTATCGGGGCCCACCACCCGCGCCGCGTACCGGGACCTGAGCGGGAGTGGTTGGGCGGTTGGCGCACTACTGCGCCCCGCAGCTTTGCCCCTCCTGGGCCATGATCCAGCCAGCTTGCGGGACTCAGAGACAGAGCTGGCCGCTGAGGACCTCCACCGGGCGGTGGCCGCTGCAATGAACTCGTGCGACGTCGGTGGCCGCCACGAGCGGGCAGTAGGCGCCTTCGTGCAGTGGCTGGGCTCCGGTGGCCACGTTGCGTCCGAAGAGGCACTTCTGGCCAACCGGATGGTGGACCTCATAGCCGCAGAACCGGAGCTGGTCCTGATGGAGGATGTCGCATCCCGCTTGGCGGTGTCTCCCCGGACCCTCCAACGGGTGGCCAAGAAGTACGTCGGTTTGAGTCCTTCCGCCCTGATCAGGCGTCGCAGGCTACAGGATGCGGCCGAGCGTGCCCGGTCCAATCCGACGGCGGACCTGGCCGCAATCGCCGTCGAGCTCGGCTACGCAGACCACGCGCACCTCACCAATGATTTCCGCAAGTATCTGGGCTTTACGCCCAGTGGGTACCGGCGTTCCGCTGGCCAAACGTAGTAGGGAACCGCACGCCACGTCCGGGCAAACAAGCAGGACGGCTACGGGGCATAGGTGCGTAATATAGTAAGCATGCTTACAAGTGGAGAGCGATCCGGGCAGGGAGCTTCAGCCTCATCAGCGGTGCCCGCAGAGTCGGCACTTCTTGATAGGACGTTCAGGGTCAGCCTTATCCTGAAGGGCTTGGACGGTGTTCTAGAGCTGGTCGGCGGCGTCCTGCTGCTACTGGTCACGCCGCGCCAGATAGGGGACCTGGTCCGGTTTCTCACCCAGCACGAGTTGGCCAAGGACCCCAATGATGTTGTGGCCAACAGCCTGCTTCATATGACTTCCAGCCTTTCGGCGTCGGCATCCCTTTTCGGGGCGATCTACCTTCTCCTTCACGGATTGGTGAAGATCGTCCTGGTGTGGGCTGTCTTGAAGGAGAAGCTCTGGGCTTATCCGTGGATGATCGCTTTCCTGCTGGTCTTCATCGCCTACCAGACCTACCGGATCCTCGTCGCTTTCTCTTGGGGAATGGTGCTCCTGACCGCCTTCGACATCTTCATCGTGTGGATCACCTGGCGCGAGTACCGCCTTCAACGGATCCGAAGAGTGAACGCTTAACAGTTGCCGCTACGCCCCGGCAGTTGAAGCTACACCGGGAGCCGCAGCCCGTCGTCGTGCATCTCCGCCAAACCGTCGCTTAGCAACCCGTCCAGCGCGCGTTCAAGCTGCTCCGGGGCGGTGTTGAGCCGGTGCAGCGCAGCGAGCGGAATCCCGACGCCGCTGGGTGCGAACCCGAGGTCCGCAGGTGCCTGCTCGAACATCGCAAGCGGGACCGGTGCTGCAGCTTCGCGCAGCACAGCCATCACGGCGCCGCGCACTTGGCGGTCCGTGCCGTGCCAGGACTGGCCCTTGGGCGTGTACGACGGCGGCGGCTCGCCCGCTGCCACCCAGGCGCAGCCGGCGCGAACGGGGCAGTCGGCGCACTTGGGACTGCGGGCCGTGCAGACCATCGCCCCTAGCTCCATGACGGACGCGTTCCAGCGCACAGACAGCGCCTGCTCGTCCGGAAGGAGGGCCTCTGCGAGGCGCATTTCCCTGGCCGTCAACGCCGGGGCGGGAAGCGCAGTCCCGGAAATGAGCCTCGCGTGGACACGCCGGATATTGGTGTCCACCACTGTTTCCCGGCGACCAAAAGCAAAGGCAGCGACCGCCGCGGCTGTGTAACTTCCCACGCCCGGCAGCCCCAAGAGCTCGGAGTAGTTGTCCGGCACTGCGCCGCTGTGGAAATCGCGAATGGCGACGGCGGCAGCGTGCAACCGCAGCGCCCGCCGGGGATATCCAAGCCGGCCCCAGTGCCGTACAGCTGCCCCGGAAGGTTCTTCGGCAAGCTGGCTTGGTGTGGGCCACCGTTCCATCCATTCCCGCCAGACGGGGAGCACCCGGACCACGGGGGTTTGCTGGAGCATGACCTCGCTGACCAGGATGCCCCACGCGCTGCAACCGGGGTCCCGCCACGGGAGGTCACGAGCCGCCTCGGCGAACCACTGATTCAACGCATCGTGGAGCTTGTGAAGCTGATCGGCGTGGGGGATAGCGTCTGGAAGTGTCATACTGCGTCCACTCTAATCCAAGCGTGCGGCAGGACATTGCAGCCGATTGGGGCCATGCGGCGTGTAGGTTAGGTGCCTGGATGCAGCCACGCCTAGCCTAGAGTCATGGTCAATCAGGGTAAGCAGCAGTCGAGCGCGCGCTCATCAGCGTCGGCTAAGGGTGCTGCCCGCGGTTCGTCTGCCGCAGGGACTCCCACTAACCGCCGGCCCCCGAGCCCGGCGGTGTACCGGCGTCGGAGGTTGGTTGCGCTCATTGCATTGGTGGTGGTTCTCGCGCTGCTCGTGGCCGGGGTGATGGCTGTAAGCCGTGCCCTCGCCAGCAAGTCCTCTCCGCAGGCGGTCAGCACGCCGGCGGCATCCGCAACAACGACGCCGGTGATCTCACCTTCTGCATCGCCGACGCCAAGTCCGTCGGCCTCGCCTGTCTGCGACCTCAACCTCATGAGCGTCTCGGCAAAGACGGACAAGGGATCCTATGGAGCTGATGAGAAGCCGGTGCTGACCATGACTGTGACCAACGGCGGGGCGGCCCCGTGCCAAGTCAATGTTGGTACGTCCCAAATGGAGTATTTGGTGATGAGCGGCTCGGACCGGATCTTCTCCTCGAAGGATTGCCAGACCGGGGCGGTGGACCTGATCAAGACCATCCAGCCCGGCAAGAGCGAGACCGCGAACTTCTCCTGGCAGCGCAACCGCACGGTGGAGGGCTGCGGAGTGGTCAACGCCAAGCCCGGTGGCGGCGGGGCTTACTACACGTTCGAGGCGCACCTCGGGAACAAGACCAGCCCCAAAGCCGTCTTCCAGCTGAACTGACGGCGAGGCGGGGCCTGCCAGACGGACCTGCCTGGCGGAAGCGGAATCGACCTAGAGGAACCTGTCCAGCAGGCTGGCCTCAGCCATGCGACTCAAGCCCTCACGGACAGTCCTTGCACGTTGATCGCCGATGCCGTCCACGGTCATGAGGTCATCGATGGTGGCGGCCATGAGGTTCTGGAGGCCGCCGAAGTAGTCCACCAAGCGATCGGCGACTGCTTTAGGCACCGACTTTAGTCCCGAGAGGAGCCGGTAGCCACGAGGTTGGACCACCGCGTCCAACTGCTCAACACCGCCGGCGAATCCGATGATGTGGGCAATCCTGCTCAGATCTATCAGCTCTGTAGGCCCAAGGTTGAGGAGGGCCTGCACGGAGTTTTCGATGTCCTCCGGGCTGGCATCAGGATCCGAATAGTCCCGAATGATCACATCACTTCCGGGGCCACGGCTCATAGTGAGCTCGTCGACCTGCAGGGATAGCAGGCGCCCGTCTTCACCGAGCTCCAGGACGTACTGGGCGATCTCCTCGGAGATGCGGCGCACCATCTCTTGACGTTGCAGGGTGACCGCAACATCCCTGACGGTAACCAAAGCTTCGATCTCCAGGGCGGAGAGGGAACTGGTGACTTGGTCCAGCCTCGCGCTGTACCGTTCCAGGGTTGCAAGCGCCTGATTGGCCCGGGCGAGGACTTTCTCGGAGCCCTCCAATACGTGGCGCAGCCCGTTGACGTACAGCGCGATGATCTGCATGGACTGGCTGACGGAAATCACCGGGACGCCGGTCTGGATGGCAACACGTTCGGCGGTGCGATGCCGGGTGCCGGACTCCTGGGTTTCGATACTGGAGTCCGGTACCAGCTGGACGGCGGCGCGGACGATGTTGCTGGCATCCTTATCGCAAATGATGGCGCCGTCCATCTTTGCCAACTCACGGAGCCGCGTGGGCGAGAAGTCGATGCCGATATCGAACCCGCCGGAGCAGATGGAATCGATGGTCCTGTCAGCGCCCAAGACAATCAGCGCGCCGGTGCGTCCACGGAGGATGCGTTCGAGGCCATCCCGCAAAGGAGTTCCGGGTGCGACTCTGGCCAGAGTCGCTTTGAGCGATTCTTCCGGGCTCCGGGCCATAGGGTTTCCCTTCGAAGGTGCAAGCCATGGCTCGCAAACAAGCTGAATCCGGCATCTGAAGGACGTGAAGAAAATGCCCTGATGACGACTAGCACAATGATAGGGCTTCGCAGCACCGTTAACCGCACCAGCAAGCCTGAAAGTGGGTCATATCGTTATGTTCCTGATCGCCCCAAATGCTTGGCCGATGCGGTTAACCCATGGCCCATTCCGGACCGCTAACTGATCAGCAGTTCCAGTGCCTCGGCCAAGTGGCCCACTTCGCGCACGGAAAAGCCGTCCGGGATAACCCCGGCACCGGCCGGACTTGCAGGAACGATCGCATGCGTGAACCCAAGCCGGTGCGCCTCCTGGATCCGCTGGTTGATCCCGGGGACCGGGCGAACCTCTCCGGCCAGGCCTACCTCGCCGAACGCGATCAGCCGTTGCGGCAAAGCCTTCCTGGCTTTCGCCGACGCAACAGCCAGTGCAACTGCCAGATCCGTGGCCGGTTCGCTGAGTTTCACCCCGCCCACTGTTGCCACATAGGAGTCGTCCTTGTGCAGCATGCAGCCGGCCCGCTGCTGCAGGACCGCCAACAGCATGGCGACCCGCGAGCTCTCCAAGCCACTGGTGGCCCGGCGTGGTTGGGCGTTGGCGCTCTCTGCCAGCAACGACTGGACCTCTGCCAGCAGGGGCCTCCTGCCCTCCATGGTGACAGTGATGCAGGTTCCCGAGACAGGCTCGCGCGTGCGCGAAACGAAGAGGCCGCTTGGGTCGGCGAGGCCCTCGATGCCGGCCTCGTTCAGGTCGAAACACCCGACGTCGTCAGTGGCTCCGTAACGGTTCTTGACTGCCCGGAGCAGCCGGAGCCTGGAGTGGCGCTCTCCTTCGAACTGGCAGACCACATCCACGAGGTGCTCCAACAGCCGCGGCCCGGCGATGGCGCCGTCCTTGGTCACGTGGCCCACCAGCAGCGTGGTCATGTTGCGCCGTTTGGCGGCGGAGATGATGGAGGCAGCCACTTCACGCACTTGCGAAACACCGCCGGCACTGCCTTCGACGTCCGCGCTGCTCAGCGTCTGAACGGAGTCTACGATCAGCAGTTTCGGCTCGAGCTTTTCCACTTGCCCGAGTGCCTGCCCCAGATCGGTTTCCGCCGAAAGATAGAGGGTATGGGCGACGGCGTCGATCCGTTCCGCCCGGAGCTTCACTTGGGCCGCCGACTCCTCGCCGGTGATGTAAAGGACGTCCTGTCCGGTGCGGGCGAACTTGGCGGCGACGTCCAACAGGAGCGTGGATTTTCCGACGCCGGGTTCCCCGGCGAGCAGGATGACGGCGCCAGGTACCAGGCCTCCGCCCAGAACGCGGTCGAGCTCGTCCACCCCCGTGGGCAGGAACGCCGCGGTGGTCCCATCCACCTCAGCGATCCGGCGGGCTGGCTCCAAAACTGTGGCGGCCGGCGTCGTGCGCGCTACTGTGGCGCCGTACTCCTCAACGGTGCCCCATGCCTGGCATTCACCGCAGCGGCCCACCCACTTGATGGCGGTCCAGCCGCATTCGGCGCACTTGTAAGCGGGTGTCTTGGAAGCACGTGAGGTCTTTGAAGCCATGGGTCCAAGGGTAGCCGCGGGGACTGACAGTATTAGCGGTCGGCCGATCTGCCGTAGCGCGCCGCATCCACGAAGACAGCGATACCAGTCACTCCAAGGGCGATTCCCATCGATGCGACCACGTCCGTGAGCCAGTGATAGCCCAGGTACAAGCGGCTATAGGCAACCAGGAGGGTGAGAATCAAGGCGCCCGCGAAAGCCAGCACCGCTTTAGCCCTGGTCCCTGAACGGGACACCAAGAGATACGCGAGGACCAAGGCAAAGATCCCGGCACCGAGCGTATGGCCGGACGGAAAGGAGAGGGCGTCATCGGGACCCATGAGGAAATCGGCGGATGACGGCCTGGAGCGGGCAACATAATGCTTGATCAGCGTTGAAAGGATCACAGCCACCACCATGGAGCCAATGAGCAACGCGGGGCGCCACAGTTCACGCTTCCAGACGGCCCAAATCAAGGCGATGAGCACCCCGATGACGGTCATCCACAGAGGCGACGTAACCGTGCTTAGGGCAGCCAACAACGCAGTTGCCACCGGGTTTCGGGAACCGACCATGAAGCTGTGTACGGCTACATCAGAGGTGGCCAGGCCGGTCCCGGAGAGAACGGAGGCAAACATCAGCCAAAAGATGGCGTCGCCGAGGAGCAGCAATGCGCCAGCCCAGAAGAACAGGGGGCGCTGCGGCAGCCGGAGGGCCGGGGCGGCGCGGAACCGGGTAGAAAGCGCAGAGATCATTGGTCTATCTTGCCCCACTACAACGCGTCTTACCTTGGAGCACGCTGGGAGCAAGCTGACAATGAACGCTTTCCTCTATGGGCGCCGGAGCTGCCCTACAAAGGAGGCAAGACCGCGCGGGCTTCGTCCGGGTCCATTCCGCTGGCCTCAAGCAGGTCCACCATAAGTGGCCGGAACAGCATCACCACGGTCTCGCCCTCGAGCCGCTGGACATCAAGCATCTTGGGATGCAGGCGCGAAGCCACCATGCTCAGGTCATTGCGGGCGCTGCGAAGATGGGCGCGACGCGTCCCTTCGTTCTGCTCGGCCAGGCCTATGGTCATCTCATCGATGGCCGCAGCGGTCTCCTGCAGGACTTCGGAGATACTATCCACCGCCTCATCCGATAAGGCCGCATGGTTGATGGCACTGGTCAGCCGCCTGGCAAACACCCGGCTGTTGCGGAGGGCAAGGTCGATGTATTCCAATGACTGCTCCAAGCTGGCGAGCTCGTCCCGGTGCCTCCGATGGGCCGGGGCAAGGGTGGCAACTTCACCCGAGGCCCGGAGCGTTTGCCTCATCCTGTCCACCAATGGCTGACAATTACGCCCGCGGATCAAGGCATGCCAGGCAACGGTGGAATCGGAGTTGATCAACGCCTTGGCGCACTCGCGTAGTACCTCCGCGAGCTCGTAGAGGATCTGCTCGACGTCTTTCCGTGGTTCCCGGCGCGGGTCTTTTGGCACCAACACGGTGACAAGAAGGGCGCACACGCCCCCGACCACCGCGTCCAAACTTCGCGTGAACGGGCCCCCCGCAGGCGCCGGCAACAACACCACCAGCAGCGATTGCAGGCCCAGCTGCGTGGTGAAAATGACCCCGCTGTCCAGGAACCTGGCAAGGAGGATGGAAAAAAGAAGCACGACGGCGGCCTGCCAGATTCCGGCGCCAATCCAATGGAGCAGGAGGTCGCCCACCACGATGCCCAGCGTGCAACCAATCCCGACTTCCATGACGCGTCGAAGGCGCGGATCACGGGAGAAACCGAGGGCGATCAACGAAGAGGTGGCGGCGAACAGGGGCCCCTGGTGTCCCAGCACGTATTCGGCGAAGGCGTAGGCGCCCACCGCGCAAGCGGTCATCTGGATGGCAGGCAGCAACGATTTCCGGCTTCGAACCAGACCGGTCCTTAAGCGGGCGCTCAAGAACCTCTTGCTTGCGGAGAGTCCTTTCGGGGCAGCCATGTGCTCCAGTCTATTTGCCCCGGCAGCCTATTTGGGCCCGTCGATCGGGCCCGAGTCGATTGGACCGGTGCCTGCAACGATGAAATCCTGCGCGCCTCTTCAAGGTGCCACTCACCACATAACCCAATGGTCCGCCGTCGTTCACCTCCTGTTCACCTTTCTCCACAAATCCCGTTACCTGCGCTCCTTACCTTCAGTAAAGGAACAAAAGGTCCCACAGCTCGCGCACGCCGAAATCTCCGTTCGGCCCGCATCAGAGAAATCCCTGGAAGGGGTACATCCAAGTGAAGGCAACTCGCTTCGGCCGCAACGCGGCAATCGCGGTCATCGCAGTTGGCGCTCTGGCGCTCACTGCTTGCGGTTCAGACAACGCAACGAACACTTCCGCTGCCACGCAGTCGGCATCCGGCGCCAAGGTTACCGGCACGTTGACCGGCATCGGTGCTTCCTCCACCGGCGCAGCAATGGACGCTTGGAAGGCCGGTTTTGCCACCGCCAACCCGGGTGCCACTGTTCAGTACTCCCCGGACGGCTCCGGCGCGGGCCGCAAGGCAATCATCGACGGTTCGGCGCAGTTCGCCGGTTCGGACGCCTACCTGACCGACGCCGAGCTCGCGAGCTCGAAGGCCAAGTGCGGTACCGACGGCGCCATCAACATCCCCGTTTACATCTCCCCGATCGCAGTGGCCTTCAACATCCCGAACGTCAAGGAGTTGAAGCTCGACGCCGTTACGGTGGCCAAAATCTTCCGCGGCCAGATCACCAACTGGAACGATCCCGCGATTGCCGCGCTCAACGCCGGCGTCACCCTCCCGGACCTCAAGGTCACCCCGGTGAACCGCTCTGATGACTCCGGTACCACCAGCAACTTCACCGACTACCTCTCGGCTGCCGCTCCCTCGGTCTGGACCGACAAGGCCGCCGGCGTTTGGCCTGCTTCCCTGAAGGGCGAGAACGCCAAGGGCACCTCCGGCGTCGTGAAGACCGTCACCGACACCCCGGGTGCTGTGACGTACGCCGATAACTCCGCCGTTTCCGGCAAGCTGGGAATCGCTTCCATCAAGGTTGGCCAGGACTTCGTGAAGATCTCCGCCGACGCCGCTTCCAAGGCTGTTGAAGCCGGCAAGCCCGTCTCCGGTCGCGCCACCAACGATGGTGCCATCAAGCTGGACCGCACCACCACGGCTGCAGGTGCCTACCCGGTAGTGCTCGTCTCGTACCACGTGGTTTGCACCACCTACCAGACCCAGGCAGTTGCCGACCTGGTGAAGGCTTTTGAAACCTACGTGGTTTCCGACGACGGACAGAAGACCGCCGCGGATGCCGCTAAGTCCGCGCCGCTCTCCAAGACGCTGCAGGACAAGGCCAAGGCTGCTATCGAAACCATCAAGGTCAAGTCCTAAGGTTTCCGACGGGGCTTTCCGAGCCCGGTTGCACACTGCTGATTCCCTGTCCCGCCCGGAGCGAACCGCTCAGGGCGGGGCAGGGATTCGGCCATGAAAAACCAGTTCACTGAGACTGAAGGATTCCGAAGTGACCACCAACTCCCTGACAACCTCCCGAAGTGCCGGACGCACTGGGGACAAGGTCTTCTCCACGGCCGCCATGGCGGCAGGTTGCCTGATTCTGGCGGTTCTCTTCGGAGTGGCGTTATTCCTGGTAGTGCAGGCGATTCCGGCACTCGTGGCACCCCCCGAGAGCATCCAAGGCGGCCAAGGCTTCTTCGCCTACATCGGCCCCATCGTGGTGGGAACACTCATCGCCGCGGTGATCGCCCTCGTCATTGCCACCCCCGTTGCCATCGGCGTGGCCCTCTTCATCTCGCACTACGCTCCGCGTCGGCTCGCCTCCGGGCTGGGCTACGTGGTGGACCTGCTGGCCGCGATTCCCTCCGTGGTTTACGGCGCATGGGGAGCCGCATTCCTGGCCAAGGAAATTTCACCCGCCTATGACTGGCTGGCGAAGAACCTGGGCTGGATCCCCCTCTTCCAAGGCCCCGCGTCGGCCACCGGAAAGACCATCCTCACCGCGGGCATTGTCCTGTCGGTCATGGTCCTTCCCATCATCACGTCCCTCACCCGCGAAATCTTCCTGCAGACGCCAAAACTGCACGAGGAAGCGGCGCTCGCACTTGGTGCCACCCGCTGGGAAATGATCCGCATGGCCGTGTTGCCGTTTGGCCGCGCAGGCATTGTCAGCGCCGTCATGCTGGGCCTCGGCCGGGCGTTGGGAGAGACCATGGCGGTTGCATTGGTCCTTTCCTCCGGGGTGTTGACTGCCAGCCTCATCCAGTCCGGAAACCAGACGATTGCCGCGGAAATCGCCCTCAACTTCCCCGAAGCCAGCGGCCTGAAGGTCAACACCTTGATCGCCGCAGGTTTGGTGCTGTTCGTCATCACACTGGGCGTGAACATGATTGCCCGGTGGATTATCACCAGGCACAAAGAATTCTCGGGAGCCAACTAAATGACCGCCACAGTAGTCCGCAAGCGCTCTGCGCTCACCAAAGGCCAACTGCCCAAGTTCGCGCCATATGTTGTCCTGGTCATCGCTTTGGTGGTTGGCGCCGCGATCCTGGCGCTCATCGGGTTCAACGCTTTCGGTTGGGGCCTTGTGTCCGCCATCTTGTTCACCGTCGGCCTCGTTTCCTGGAGCGGCGCCGTTGAAGGTGCCCGCAAAGCCAAGGACAAGCTCGCCACCTGCCTCGTTGTTGGGGCTTTCCTGATTGCGCTCCTACCCCTGATCTCGGTGATCTGGACGGTGCTGGTCAACGGCATTCCCGGGCTCACCGCGCCCGGCTTTCTCACGACGTCGATGAATGGCGTTACCGGCGCGTTCGACAACAAAGCAATGGACGGTGGGGGCAAAGTCATCGGCGGCGTCTACCACGCCCTGCTTGGCACCCTTGAGATCACCCTCCTGGCAACTGTCATCTCCGTTCCCGTAGGCCTGCTCACCTCTATCTACCTTGTGGAATACGGCAACGACCGTCGGTTGGCACGCGCCATCACCTTCTTCGTGGACGTCATGACCGGCATCCCGTCCATCGTGGCCGGCCTCTTCGCCGCAGCGTTCTTCTTCGCCGTTGTTGGCCCCGGCACCAAGACCGGCGCCGTCGCCGCCGTCGCGCTTTCCGTGCTGATGATCCCTGTAGTGGTTCGGTCCAGCGAGGAAATGCTCAAGATCGTCCCTAACGAGCTCCGCGAGGCCTCCTACGCATT
This sequence comes from Arthrobacter sp. SIMBA_036, assembly GCF_046535135.1. Lineage (NCBI taxonomy): Bacteria > Bacillati > Actinomycetota > Actinomycetes > Micrococcales > Micrococcaceae > Arthrobacter > Arthrobacter sp. SIMBA_036. The sequence continues at coordinate 256,778 of NZ_JAWRXG010000005.1, read as the reverse complement.
AGGCGTGCGCAAATGGCGCACCATCACCAAGGTGGTTATTCCGACGGCGATCTCCGGCATCGCGTCCGGCGTCACCTTGGCAATCGCCAGGGTCATCGGCGAGACCGCACCCATCCTGGTGACCGCGGGGTTCGCCACAACCATCAATAACAACGTGTTCGGCGGATGGATGGCATCATTGCCAACGTTCATCTACACGCAGATCCTGAACCCGACGTCGCCCTCCAACCCGGAGCCCTCGGACCAAAGGGCTTGGGGTGCCGCGCTGGTGCTGATCATCCTGGTGATGCTCCTGAACCTCGGAGCGCGCCTCATAGCCCGTCTGTTTGCACCGAAGACGGGCCGGTAGGTAGCGGGCTATCGCCTGATTGCCGGCCCTCCGATAAACTTCCAACCCTGAGGAACAAAGGAACACCATGTCCAAGCGCATCGACGTCAAAGACTTGAATGTCTACTACGGCAACTTCTTGGCCGTAGAGGACGTCAACATCCACATTGAGGCCAAGTCAGTAACGGCCTTCATCGGACCCTCCGGTTGTGGCAAGTCCACCTTCCTCCGCACCTTGAACCGCATGCACGAGGTCCTCCCGGGCGCGCGGGTGGAGGGTGAGGTCCTGTTGGACGGGGACAACCTTTACGGTCCCGGCGTGGACCCCGTCACGGTACGCACCCAAGTGGGCATGGTTTTCCAGCGGCCCAACCCGTTCCCCACCATGTCCATCCGGGATAACGTGCTGGCCGGCGTGAAGCTGAACAACAAGAAGATCTCCAAGGGTGCCGCTGACGCTTTGGTGGAGAAGTCCTTGGTTGGAGCCAACTTGTGGAACGAGGTGAAGGACCGCCTGGATAAACCCGGTTCGGGCCTCTCCGGTGGGCAGCAGCAGCGTCTCTGCATTGCCCGTGCCATCGCGGTCGAACCCCAGGTGATCCTCATGGATGAGCCCTGCTCCGCGCTCGACCCGATTTCCACCCTGGCCGTTGAGGACCTCATCAACGAGCTCAAGGACCAGTACACCGTGGTGATCGTGACGCACAACATGCAGCAGGCTGCCCGCGTTTCTGACAAGACCGCCTTCTTCAACATCGCCGGAACGGGAAAGCCCGGCAAGTTGATCGAGTTCGCGGACACCACAAGCATCTTCAACAACCCCAGCCAGAAAGCTACCGAGGACTACGTCTCCGGCCGCTTCGGATAGGGACCCGCCGTCGTCGTATTGACCGGTTAGCGCCGGACCAGCGGCGAGAACGCCAGTTCCAGAACGAATGCCGCGGCTGCCGCGGCCACTGGCGTCGCTACCCAGAACAACAGGATCCTACGGACCAGGCGCCTGTTGGTTCCGGCAAAGCGTTGGTTGGTTCCCGCTCCCAGCACAGCCGAGGTCAACGTATGGGTCGTGGACAGCGGTAGGTGCAAGCCGATAGCGCCGATGAAGAGCATCACGGACGTGAGGGTTTGTGCCACAAAGCCCCTCAGCGGGTCCACCCGGAGGAGCTTGTAGCCGAGGGTGTGCGATATCCGCCAGCCGCCGAACAACGTTCCTGCCGTGAGCATGACGGCTGTCAGGAGCAGGACCCAGAGGGGAACCGCGTCCCCGCCCGTGAGACCGGCCGCCACGACCGCCAGGACTATGACGGCGGCCGTACGCTGCCCGTCCTGGAGCCCGTGTCCGAATGCAACTGCGGCGGCCGAAACAGCTTGGGCTCGGCGGAAGCGGCTGTTCACCACATTGGGTTGGCTGTAGCGGGCGGCCCACGTTACCGGCCACACCAATAAGTAGGCCCCAACAAAGGCAATGACGGGGGAGAGCAGCAGCGGCAGCACCACTTGGGCGAGGATGACGCCGTCGAATCCCCGGATGGAGTCACCGCCCACCAGCACGCTCGCAGTTCCTGCGCCGATCAGTCCACCCACCAGTGCGTTGGTGGAGGATAGGGGGATCCCGCGCCACCACCCGTAGATACCCCAGAGGATGCTGGCCACCAGGGCGGAGGCCAGCATGCTCAAGCCCCCGGCCCCACTGGGCAAGGTCACCCAGGACTGGGTGAAGGCCAGGATGAAGCTGCCGCTGAGCATGACGCCCAGGAAACTGAAAACTCCGGCCAACAGCACGGCAACAGACGGCGTGAGGGCCCGGGTCCTGGTAGACAGCGCGACGGCGTTGGAGACATCGCGGAAACCGTTAAGGAACGCGAAGCCGGAGGCGAGACCCACCACGAGGACAAGGAATACGACGGTCACCCTACGATTCCTTGACGATAATGCTGCCTACTTGGGTGGCAACCTTTCGCATATCCTTGGTGACTTCCACCAACTGGTTGGCGATGTCCCGATGGCGTGCGTACTGCGCTGATTTCATATCCTTGAGCATCTCCGCAACCCAGATGCGGTGAGTCCGTTCCGCGCGCTTGGCAAGCCTGAGGATCTCTATCCAGTAGTCCTCCAGCTCATCAAGGTCCTCAAGTTTCCGCATGGCGTCGACTGTCAGTTCCGCTTGGCGGCTGATGATCTCCAGTTGGTCCGCGGCCCGCTTGGGCAGCCTGTCCAGCTTGTAGAGAGCCACCAGCTCGCCAGCTGCATCGAGCTTTTCCATCGCTTCGTTGAGGTGCCGTGAAAGGGTGTACATGTCTTCACGCGGAAGCGGGTTCACAAAGCTGGTGCGCATATGCGTCATGAGCGCAAAGTGCAGGTCCAGGGATTGGGACTCGTGCTCGTGAAGCTGTTCGGCCAGGCGATCGAGCTCGTTGGAGGGCGTGCCCAGAATCTCCGAAAGGGTGCCGGTGGCGGCTACGATGACGCCAGCCATCTGCGCGAGCACTGCCAGCCCGGCAGGTTCCTGGGGAAAAAGGCGCAGCTTCATGTCACTTCCGGTCCGGGGACGGGTTGGCAATGGCCGCACCGACGTGCCGGCGGCCATTTAAGTGTCAACTTTACCGGTCCCGTGGCGACTGGTGCGAAGAAGCCGTTTGCAGTGCGCTGGGGCATAAAAATGGTGCCGAACCGGATACGCCTCTCGGCGGTAGGCCGCTCGAAGCGGCTGTAAGTTGAAGCCCGGGGGTTTCGCGGTTCGACACCAGTTTTAGTTTTCTACGTCGGCCCAGCTAAGTCAACATTGACACGTGGCGCTGCACGTGGGTAGGTTCAGCGCCGTTACTTCAGTCGAGCTCACCCAAGCGCCAAGCGTTCGCTGCATGTTCAAGGTCTTCAGCGGTCTTGACCAATTGATGGGAGTTGCGGGTCAGCTTGCTGGCGTGGCCCTCATTGCTGTGCTCTGCGCCATCGGCCAAGGTGGCCTGCCCCAGCGCAACCACGCGGCAGAACGCGGCGGATCGTTCCAGCGCGACGTCGAAATCGCCGTCGAAAGCTCCAGACAAGATGGCATCAGCCATCGTTTTCATTTCGTCCGCGCCCGGCGGTTCGGCCGCGCCTGCTACAACGTTGGCAACCTGGGCAGTGTCCCGCCCGGCCTTGAAGTAGACAGAGATCCGTTCAGGGTTCTGGACGGTGGCCGCGCGCAGGGCGTACAGCCGCCACAGCGCGCCGGGGAGAGAGCGTGCGGGGCTTTCGGCCCACATCTCGGCGATGGCATCCAGGCCCTGCTCGTCAGCCAACTTCACCAAGCGATGGGTGACTTTGGGATCATCGCTGTCGCGGCCGCGGCGGACCAAGGCCTGGGCCGCAAGGTGGGCGGCTTCGGAGACGCGTGCGGGGTCGGCGCCACCGGCGAACGGTTCGAAGTCAATGGGTGCGAAGGGCTTGGGCTTGTGGTGCCTGTTTGCGCCGCCGTACGTAGGTGATCCTGGCTGTTCGCTCATGAGTTCACCGTACTCCTGTGCCCTGACGGGGTCGAGTAACGGTTATCCGGGAGACCGGTAACCAGTCGCGGCGCCCGGTTCCATGGTGGGCTTGACCTTGGGGTACAGTATTCATGGCTGTTTCAACAGCTGGAGGGCCTTTAGCTCAGTTGGTAGAGCATCGGACTTTTAATCCGTGGGTCGTGGGTTCGATCCCCACAGGGCCCACCCTCCAAGTCCCCCGGAACCACACGGTTCCGGGGGACTTTTGCATCATCAGTGCCATTGAGGACGGCATTTAGTGGCCATACGGGGGATCAGTCTCGGGCAGGTATCACAGATGTATGGTTGTGTTGACGGGGAATACCGCAGGTCCCAAGGCGAGGAAGCCACGAGGGTGCATGTATGAACGAATACGAGGCTTCGCTGGTTATCAAGTCGGGAGCGGAACTGCTGTCTACGGCTTCCTCCGATCCCCGTTCGGAGGAAGGATATGCGGCGGTCAAGGCCAATATCTCCGAAGCACTCGAGCGCATAGCGGAAGCTCTTGGCAACTTTGAAGCAAGTTCAGGAGTGCCCAGCCGTTCGACCGGTTGGGTTCAGGACCTTCGCCGGATAGCGGACGACCTGGGGGAATGACAGGGCTGAAACGCCGATGACAGCCGTTGCCACTGATTAAACGGTACGGACACCATCCGCTGGACGGCTCTGGGGCCCTGGATTCGGTGAATAGCTGTATCGTTCGAAGTCAGGAACCTTTCGGTTCCGCTACAGGAGCAATCATGGCTGACAAATCCCCCCGCCAAACAGCATCCAAGAAATCCGCCAAGAGCATCAAGGAAAAGCGCGCCGATAAGAAGGCCGCCGAGGCACCCGCCAGCTCACTTGATAAGGCCACTGCCGCCAAGTCCACAAGCCCGAAAAAGAAGTGACCGGTATGACCGATCACCTCACCCTCGGCGTCCTCTCCAGCACGCGAAAACCTGACGAGCGGCGCCTGCCCATTCACCCGCTGCACCTCAAGCGCATCGCCCCCGAAATCCGGCAGCACCTCATTTTTGAGGAAGGCTACGGCGACCGTTTCGGCATGTCGGACTCCCATCTGGCCCCACTTGTGGGGCGCGTCGTCCCGCGCGCGCAATTGCTGGCGGAGGCCGACGTCGTCCTCCTTCCCAAACCGCAACCCGAAGACCTTTCGGAACTACGTGACGGGCAGACCCTTTGGGGCTGGCCGCACTGCGTCCAGGACCGCGCCATCACCCAGATAGCAATCGATAAGAAACTCACGCTGATCGCCTTCGAAGCGATGAACCACTGGGCCAGCGACGGCGGATTCGGGCTGCACGTATTCCACAAGAACAACGAACTGGCCGGCTACTGCTCCGTGCTGCACTCCCTGGCCCTGACCGGCTCCACCGGGGACTACGGCCCGAGACTCAGCGCCGTCGTCATCGGGTTCGGCGCGACCGCCCGCGGAGCCGTCACGGCCCTCAATGCTCACGGCATCCATGACGTCCAGGTGCTGACCAATCGTGGGGTGGCCGCCGTGGGTTCGCCCATCCATTCGGTGCGGATTGTCCAGTTCGATCACGACCCCAAAGCGCCGTTCCTCAGCGAGGTCATCACCGAACGCGGGCGTGTCCCGCTGGCGCCGTTCCTTGCCGAACGCGACATCGTGGTCAACTGCACCCTACAAAACCCCAATTCACCTTTGACCTACCTGCGAACCGAGGACCTTGACGCTTTCCGGCCCGGCAGCCTGATCGTGGACGTTTCCTGCGATGAGGGGATGGGCTTCAGCTGGGCGAAAACCACCACGTTCACCGAGCCGATGTTCACGGTAGGGGACCACATCGATTACTACGCGGTGGACCACAGCCCCTCCTACCTCTGGAAGTCCTCCAGTTGGGAGATCAGCGAAGCCCTGCTGCCCTTCCTGGAAACCGTGATCACCGGTCCCGCAGCCTGGACAGGAAACGAAACGATCCGCCGCGCGATCGAAATCCGTGACGGCGTGATCCTGAACCCGGACGTGCTGCGGTTCCAGCAACGAAAGCCGGACTACCCGCACTTGCCTGAACAGGGCATCTAATCGGTACCCCGGGAGGCGGCATTGCCGATTGAGGGACGCTGTCCGGACCGGTAGGCAGAGGCGATGACCGGTTCGAGTTCGTCGATCACGGTACGGTTCCCGGGGAGTACCACATGGGCGAGAAATTCCGATTCGAGCGTGGCGACGCCTGCTGCCACCGCTGCGAGTTTGGCGTCTGTCGAAAAGGCGAAAGCCTGCCAAAACCTGCGGGCACTGAGCTCTTGGGCTTTTGTTGTCACTGCCTGGCCATGGGCCTCGACGACGTCACTTTGGACACCGGGAGTTCCGTTGGGCTGCGGTAACGAGATGACGATGCGGAACTGCCTGCCGCAGGCCCTGAACGCGATGGCGCTCAGGCACCCGCGTTGACTGAAACGAACATCGGTCGCCCCGGAGTTCATGAGCGCCCGCTCGACATGTTCCCTTGAATCGCCAACACTGAGGGAGTCACCGCGCGTGTAAAAACTCCGGGTATCAAAAGTTGCCATCATCCAACTATGCGCCCCAATGGTGCCCTTTGGCTGCTTCAGTGCGAAGCGGTGTTATCTATTTCCCGACCGTTGGCTAGCGTAATTAACTCCAGCCAGCAGCCGTGGAGGAAATCCAGTTCGCTATTAAGTGGTAGTAGGCGCATGCTGGTCCAGAGCAGAGCGCTGAATTGGTCCAGTCAACGGCCTTGGATTCGTGAACCTCAGGCGCTGATCTACGACTAGTTCACAGTTCCCTATCGGATCCGTTATGCAGTCAGCGGTTCCGACGGACTGGGACCAAGACGCGCTTCAGAGTTGCGCACCTTCACGCTTTTTCCAAGTGGGGCCAGCGTGGAGTCACTCCGCAGGCGAATCGCCCAGCACTTCCTCGGAGTAGGGTGCGTGGGGACCCGCGAGGTCGTTTATCAACTCATTCGCCGCCATCGCCAGAAGGTCCCGTTCAAGGGTGGGGATGGACAGCATTCCCTGGAGGTACGCCTCAGCTTCGAGTTCGCCCACGGACCCGCCGATGCCCAAGTAATACGGCCACAGGGCCCCCGGGCTCAGGGACGCCCTTTCCATGGCGGTCACGAGCCGTTGGCGTTGTTCCGGTTCGTGGTGGTCGAAACCCATGCCATGCTGCTTACGCTCGCGCTGCCTGGGCCGCGATCATGGGGCCGGTGCGGGGACAATGACGGTCAACCCATACGCCGGCAAGGAGGTCGTCCAGAGGAAGTTGTACCTTCATCGTGGTGTCTTTCGCTGCGCTCCGCCGGAGGCCGACCGAGATGTGCGTCAGAAGCTAGGCTTTCTTGTAGTAGCCATTCTATACGTTTAGTGGTTCCCAGGGCTGCTCTCGCAGTGATTTATTCGACGACGGTGCGCGCGTTACTGTCGAAGGATGAACCACCTGATCCCGGCTGACATTCCAACCCCTGCCATCCTGATCGACGTCGGCATCCTGGACCGCAACATCGAGCGGATGGCTGAGAGCATGCGCAGCAGGGGCATTTCGCTCAGGCCGCATGTGAAAACCCATAAAACCTTGGAAATCGCGGCCAAACAGCTCGCTGCCGGGGCTACCGGCCTCACGGTGGCCACCATTGGTGAGGCCGAGGTATTCGCCGACGGCGGTGCCTCGGATATGTTCATCGCCTACCCCCTGTGGGTGGATGCCCGCCAAGCGGAAAGGCTGCGCGCGTTGGCGGACGAGTGCCGCATCGCGGTTGGAGTCGATTCCGTGGAAGGCGCGACGGCGATGGGTCGCCAACTAGGTTCGGCAGGAAGCCGTATCGAGGTGCTGGTTGAGGTGGACAGCGGACATCACCGCAGCGGCGTGCTGCCCGATGAAGTGGTTGACGTAGCCAAAGCCGCTGCGGACTCGGGGCTGAACGTGGCCGGGATCTTCACGTTTCCTGGCCACAGCTACAAGCCCGGAATGCCGAGCGGCGCGGCAGGCAACGAAAACGAGGCACTCGCCCAAGCTGCGAGGGAACTGACCGCCGCCGGGTTCGCCATCCGGACCATTAGTGGAGGATCCACTCCCACGGCCTTGATCGGCGGTGAAACAGCCGCCACCGAGTTGCGCCCGGGGGTCTACGTTTTCGGTGACGCCCAGCAATTGGAACTGGAGCGCTGCATTTGGGAAGACATTGCCCTGAGCGTTGCCGCGACCGTGGTCAGCCGCCATGAGGCAAGAGGGGGCAATGTCCGGAGGGTGGTGGTGGACGCCGGGAGCAAGATCTTGGGCAGCGATCGTCCGGACTGGGCTACGGGATATGGCCGCCTTCCCGAGTATCCGGACGCCCGGATCACTGCACTCTCCGAGCACCACGCCACCGTGGTCTGGCCAGACTCGGAGGAGCTCCCCGCCCTGGGCTCACGCGTCAGGGTGATCCCCAACCACGTATGCCTGGCGATGAACCTGGTGGATGAAGTCCACGCGGTGCAGGACGGCGCAGTGGTGGACAGGTGGAAAGTAGCTGCCCGGGGGCGCAACAGCTAGCAGGGCAGTTTCACGGAAACCCCTGCCCAGCCTCAGGTGTATCTGCCAGACTCATCCCTATGCAGTGGTTGTTCGACGGGCTCCTCCACGCCAGCCCGGTGGTGGTGGTTTCCATCGTGTTCGCGCTCGTCTTCGCCGAGGACGCGTTGTTCGTCGGCTTCGTCATCCCCGGCGAGACGGCGGCCGTGGTGTCCGGGGTTTATGCGGACAGTACTGGCATGCCGCTGTGGATCATGATCGTGGTGGTGATCGCTGCCGCCGTCCTTGGCGACACCGTGGGGTATGAGATCGGCAAGCATGTGGGCCCACGGGTCATGGCGATGAGGATCCTGGACAAGCGACGGGACGGGTTGAAGAGGGCCGAGGACTTTTTGGCCAGACGCGGCGGCCTGGCCGTTTTCCTTGGCCGTTTCACGGCGTTTTTCCGTGCCGTGATGCCTGCGCTCGCAGGGCTCAGCCGCATGCCGTACCGGCGTTTTGCCGTCTGGAACTTCACCGGTGGGATCATCTGGGGATCCATGTTCGTCACACTGGGATTCGTCGCGGGCAGTTCATATGAGCAACTGGCACGGACTGTTGGGCGCGGTTCCGCGCTGGTGGTGGCCGCCGTCGGCGTGGTCATTGTGGTGGTGTGGCAGGTGCGGAAGCACCGCGCTGCGGCCCGGCCACCGGCGGAATAGGAATCGCTGCGGATGCGGAAACGCCGTGGAAACACCTCCACCTTAGGCTGGTCACAATCCGTTCACAGACGCCAGCGGTAGGACGGCTGGAAGTGCCGGGCGTAAGGGGCTATAAGAGAGTAGTAGCTGCCCCGATGTCCTCGGCTGTTCCAGGCCTCGAGTATCTGACGTCTGCCGTCGCAGCCGCCCAACGTTAGGAGTATCGATGCATCTTTTGCCCCGTGAGCAGGAAAAACTCATGATCGTGGTGGCGGCTGATCTCGCCCGGCGGCGACAGGCCCGGGGGTTGAAGCTGAACTATCCCGAGGCCGTGGCCATCATCAGTTACGAGCTCATTGAGGGCGCCAGGGACGGCAAGACCCTTGCAGAACTTATGAGCTACGGAACCACGCTTCTTCGCCGCGAGGATGTCATGGAAGGCGTGCCGGAGATGATCCACGATGTTCAGATCGAAGCCACTTTCCCGGACGGCACCAAGCTCGTCACCGTCCACGACCCCATCCGATAGGACTGCCATGATCCCCGGTGAATACAGGCTCCAGCCAGGATCCATCCGCTGCAACAGCGGCCGTGAGGCAATCGCCGTCGAGGTTGTTAATCGCGGCGACCGCCCAGTCCAAGTAGGTTCCCATTACCACTTCGCTGAGGCGAACCGCGCCTTGGAGTTCGATCGGGAGGCGGCGTTTGGCCGTCGCCTGGACATTCCCGCAGGTACGGCGGCGCGCTTCGAACCCGGTGACCGCAAGACCGTGCAGCTCATCGACCTCGCCGGATCGCGCGAAGTGTACGGTCTCAGTGACGCTGTTAATGGAAGGCTCGACGGCGGCACCGGCCTTGCCGCCGAGGCGACGGAAGGAACCACCAAGTGAGCTTCGAGATCCCGCGGCGGCAATACGCGGAACTGTACGGACCAACCACCGGTGACGCCATCCGCTTGGCCGATACCGAGCTGTTCCTGGAGATCGAGAAGGATTACACGGCCTACGGCGAGGAAGTGGTGTTCGGCGGCGGCAAGGTGATCCGCGATGGCATGGGGCAGAACGGCCAGCTGACCCGGGAAGAGGACATCCCGGACACCGTCATCACCAATGTGGTGGTACTGGACTACACCGGCATCTACAAAGCCGATGTCGCCCTCAGGGACGGGCACATCTTCAAGATCGGCAAGGCCGGCAACCCGCAGATCACCGATGGCGTGGACATCGTCATCGGTGCGAGCACGGAGATCATCGCCGGGGAACGGAAGATCCTCACTGCCGGCGGGATCGATACACACATTCATTTCATCTCCCCTGAGCAGGTGCCCACCGCCCTCTGCAACGGCGTCACCACCATGGTCGGCGGCGGCACCGGGCCGGCTGATGGGACCAAAGCCACCACCATCACTCCAGGTAAATGGCACATCTCCCGGATGCTCCAGGCCGCTGAGGGCCTTCCGATCAACATCGGCGTCTTCGGCAAGGGCCACGCATCCGCCGTCGAGCCTCTTGCCGAGCAGATCCGCGCCGGCGCCGTGGGGCTGAAGGTGCACGAAGACTGGGGAGCGACAACGTCCTCGATTGACATGTCCCTCCAGGTGGCGGACGAATACGACATCCAGGTGGCCATCCACACAGACACCCTGAACGAGTGCGGGTTTGTTGAGGACACCATCAAGGCGATCGATGGCCGGGTCATCCACACCTTCCACACCGAGGGCGCGGGCGGCGGGCACGCCCCGGACATCATCAAAATTGCCGGCCTGCCCAACGTGCTTCCGGCGTCCACCAACCCCACGTTGCCGTACACCAGGAACACCATCGAAGAGCACTTGGACATGCTCATGGTCTGCCACCACCTCAACCCGGACATTCCGGAGGACGTGGCTTTCGCGGACTCGCGGATCCGGGCAGAAACCATTGCCGCGGAGGATGTACTCCACGATCTCGGCGTCTTCGCGATCACCTCGTCCGATTCCCAGGCCATGGGGCGGGTGGGTGAGGTGGTCACGCGGACCTGGCAGGTGGCGGACGCCATGAAACGCCAGCGTGGCGTTCTCCACGATCCCACCGGTGCCTCGCACGGCGCCGCCAACGGCCTGGGCGCGGAATCGGATAATTTCAGGCTCAAGAGGTACGTAGCGAAATACACCATCAATCCGGCCATCGCCCAGGGAATGGCAGATGTGATCGGTTCAGTGGAAGAAGGGAAATTCGCGGACCTGGTGCTGTGGGATCCGGCCTTCTTTGGGGTGAAACCGGAGTTGGTGATCAAGGGCGGCCAGATCGCCTATGCCCTGATGGGCGACTCCAACGGTTCCATTCCCACTCCACAACCGCGCACCATGCGGCCCATGTTCGCTACCTACGGCGCGGCGCTCCGGACATCGTCCATCACCTTCCTGTCCAAGGCCGCGATCGACGCCGGTGTTCCAGGGGAACTTGGCTTGCAGCGGGTCATCAAGCCGGTTTCCGGCATCCGCAACCTGAGCAAAGCGGACCTGAAGTACAACGGCGAAACCCCGGACATCGCCGTCGACCCGGAAACGTACCAAGTCACGGTCGACGGCGTCGAAGCCACCTGCGAGCCCTCCGACGTGCTGCCCATGGCCCAGCGCTACTTCCTTTTCTAGGACCCTCATGATCATCGAAAAAGTTCTCGGAAACCTGCAGGAACAGCCCGGTGCCTACGCCGGGCACCACAAGGAAAAGGTGGTGCTCCCCAGCTCCCTCCTGGTCAAACGCATCCAACGAGTCACTACAGACCATGGCAAGGAACTCGGCATCCGCTTGCCCCCAGGCTCAGGTGACCTGCGCGACGGCGACATCCTCGCCGTTGATGACGGGAACCTCATCGTTGTCTCCGTGCTGCCGACGGATGTGCTGGTCATCGGGCCGCGGTCCATCCACGAGATGGGTGTGGTGGCGCACTCGCTGGGTAACCGGCATTTGCAGGCGCAGTTCTTCGACGCTGCCTCCGAGTATGGGGCCGAGGTCATGGTGTGCCAGTACGACCACACTGTGGAGGACTACTTGAAGCACGTGGGAGCCCCCTACGAGAGGCAAGAGCGGGTCATGCCGGTGCCGTTCCGCCATGCTGAGCACTCGCACTAGGGTGCCCTACCAGCTGGCTCTTCAACAGTTGACCGACTCCGCGCTGCCCACCGGAGCGTTCGCGCATTCCTTGGGGTTTGAAACGTACCTTGAGCGCGGGATGGTGCACGACGAAGCCAGTTTCGGCGCTTGGCTGCACGCTTTCCTGGGACAGCAGTTGCTGTATTCCGATGCGCTGGCTATCCGGTTCCTCTATGAGGACGTGGATGTGGCGGAGTTGGGTGCCATGCTGTCCGGGCAGTTATTGGCCCGGGAGGTGCGGGAGGCTTCGGTGAAAATGGGGGGCCGGCTGTTGGAGATCGGCAGCGAGGTCTTCCCCTCCACAGCCCTGGATCACTACATGGAACTGGTTGGCCAAGGCTTGGCGGCAGGGCACCAACCCTTGGCGTTCGCGGTCATTGCACGCTCCCTGGGTGTTCCCTTTGAGGAAGCGCTGCCTGCCTATCTCTTTGCGACTGTGACCTCCTTGACCCAGAACGCGGTGCGCGCCATACCGCTGGGCCAAAATGCCGGCCAGCGGGTGCTTGGCCACGCGCACGACGCCGTTGCTGCCGCCGTCGAGGATGTAGCACAGTTGTGCTGGGACGACTTCGGGGCCGTGAGCCCCGGCCTGGAAATTTCACAAATGCGGCACGAGCGGCAACGCGCCCGCATGTTCATGAGCTAACCGAGGAGGACACATGACAGAACCCATCAAAATCGGCATCGGCGGCCCCGTCGGCGCAGGAAAGACCCAGCTTGTTGAACGGATTACCCGCCACATGAGCCGGGAGATCTCCATGGCGGCCATCACCAACGACATCTACACCATTGAAGACGCCAAAATCCTGGCCGCCAACGGGATCCTTCCCGAGGACAGGATCATCGGCGTCGAAACCGGCGGCTGCCCGCACACGGCCATCCGTGAGGACACGTCGATGAACACAGCCGCCATCGAAGAGCTTAAGGCGCGGCACCCGGACCTGCAGATCATCTTCGTCGAATCCGGCGGCGACAACCTTTCCGCCACCTTCAGCCCCGAGCTGGTCGATTTCTCCATCTACATCATCGACGTGGCCCAAGGTGAAAAGATCCCCCGCAAGGCCGGCCAAGGCATGATCAAATCCGACCTTTTCATCATCAACAAAACCGACCTCGCCCCCCACGTCGGGGCTGACCTGTCCATCATGGAACGGGATTCCAAGGAATTCCGGGGAGACAAACCTTTCTGCTTCACCAACCTCAAGACCGACGAAGGGCTGGACGCCGTCCTGAACTGGATCCGCCGCGACGTCCTGATGCTCGATCTGACGCAGTGACGGAGACCCTCGCCGTTTTGCCGGGTCCGGCTACCTTGTCACCTCGTGGTCGCCTTGAACTCGGGATCAGTGTCCGCGGGGGGCGGTCCGTGGCTTCGCGGCAGTTCCATGAGGGGGCCCTGAGGGTGCTCAGGCCGCATTACCTGGACGAGTCAGGGCAGGTTTGTTATGTGATGGTGAATCCGGGTGGGGCCTATTTGGGGGCCGATCTGTTCCTGATTGATGTGGACGTCGAGGACGGGGCGGACCTGCTCCTGACCACGCAGTCGGCCACGAAGATATATCGGACTCCGGGCTCGTTTGCCGAGCAGCGGATGAACGTTCGGCTGGGGGAGCGGGCCCGGTTGGAGTTGGTTCCAGACCAGGTGATTGCGTACCGGGAGGCCAGCTATCGGCAGAGTTCCCGCTTTAGCCTGGACCCGACGTCGAGCCTTGTCATGGCAGAGGTCATCACGCCGGGTTGGTCGCCGGACGGCGCGTCGTTCAGGTACGAAGAGGTGCGGCTGCGCAACGAGATCCGGATTGAGACCGGCCGCGGCAGCGAATTGTTGGCCCTTGATAACCTGCTGATCCGGCCGCCATTGAACAAGGTGACGGGCATGGGGTTCATGGAGGGCTTCAGTCATCTTGGCTCCTTGGTGGTGGTTGATCCACGGGTGAGCCAGGGGCTTGCCGGTGAGCTACGTGAGCTGACACGGGATTTCGATGCCTATACGGGAGCATCTTTGACACGGTCCGTTGCCGGCACCGCCGGGCTGGTGTTGCGATCGTTGTCGAACAGCACGGAGGAGCTCAACAACTTGTTGGGTGCCTGTACAGGGCTTTTGCGTGGACGTTGGCATGGCCAGGCGCCTGTGAACTTAAGGAAGTACTGATGACTGCCCTGAACGGCCTGGCCGCCATATACCGGAACAGGGAGAAGCTCTCCCTGGGGACGCGGCTCTGGTTCACCTTCGGCGCGGTGGCCGCCTTGCACGTCGTCGCCGTCGTGCTCCTGCTGCTGGGGCTTGCCGGTGGCGGCCAGCCGCTGGCTTGGGGCCTTGTCATCACCGCCTACTTGGCGGGCATCAAGCACAGCTACGACTGGGACCACCTCGCTGCGATCGACAACTCCACACGCAAGTTCGTAGCGCAGCGGAAAGACCCGGTGAGTGTGGGTTTCGCGTTCAGCCTGGGGCACAGTTCGGTAGTGATCCTGGCCGGAGTGCTTGTGGTGGCCGGCGCCACGCTGATCGGCCAGTTCATGGAGGAAGGAACCACCGGGAACAGGGTGCTTGGCTTGATCGGCAGCGGGGTGTCCGGGCTGTTCCTGCTGGCCATGGGGTTGTTCAACGGATCGGCCTTCGTGCGGGCAACGCAGGTGTACCGCAGGGTGCAGGCCGGCGGTGAAGTACGCGCCGAAGACTTGGAAACGAAAGGCCTGGTTGCCAGGTTGCTCGCCAAACCGCTGTCCAGGGTTGAGCGGCCGCGGAACATCTATGTGATCGGGTTCCTCTTCGGTTTGGGATTCGACACCGCCACAACCATTGGGCTGCTGGTCATCACCACGACGGCGTCCCTCGCCGGAGTGTCAGCGCTCGCGTTGATGGCCCTCCCGCTCGCGTTCACCGCCGCCATGACGCTGTGCGATTCCGCCAACGGGGTGGCCATGATGAAGATGTACAAGTCGGCCATCCAGAACCCGCAGCGCAAGGTGGGTTTCAATGCCGTCATTACTGGCATCTCGGCGGTATCGGCGCTGTTCATCTCGGTCATCACCCTGGCCGGCTTCGCCGGCGAGGCGTTCGGTCTTGGCGACCCCATGACTACTTGGCTTGGCGGGATAGACCTGGGCGACGCGGGGCTGATTTTGGTGGGGCTCTTCATCGTGGTCTGGGCTGTGTCTGCTTGGCGGGGCAGGGCTGTACGTTAGGTCATTGGACTAGTGCATGCCCTTGCTAGCAAACATTATGCATTCGTCTATAACGAACTCTCTGGGACTTTCATAGGGTTGAAGAGATCTGCTTCACATCAGTGTTACCAGCAAGCCCCGAGCTACCAAGGATGAGATTCAAGGATGAAGAGCATCGCCCTCCTGCGCGAACGAGCCACTCGTGTCATGCCCACCGGCTCCCACTGCCCCGCATCGGGCCTGTGGAGCCCTGACTCGGACCCGGACGCTGTCCAACTCTTCGCCGAAGGCCACGTGCTGCCGGCCTACAACGGCGGCCCGACCCTTTGGCGTCGTCGGACCTCTGAAGGTTCGGCATGACCGGCACTAACCTGACCGGCACTAACCTGGCCGGCACTAACCTGACCGGCACTGGCCTGAACCGACCCGCCGGTTACCGGCACGTACCTGCGGCAGAGTGGAGCGAGTTGGCCCCCGGCGATCCCGTCTGGGTCTACGACCTCGGATGGGGCGCGGGCGCGGGGCGCGTGGACGATGTCTCCCAGCACCAGGAGCTGCTGTGGGTCGTCATCGAGCCGACCGGCCGCCGACTCATTTGCGGAACAGACGACGTCGAGGTCTGGACCGCCTAATGACTCGCCGAGATGGCAGATAACACCAATGTCTGAGCGGATGATTGGTGTTAAATGCCATCTCGGCGTCAGTTAATCGGCCAGTACCAGGACGCTTGGGGAACCCGTTTCCATGCGGGCCACGGGGCCGCCCGGCAGACCCGTCCCGGCGTCCAGCGTGAAGGCAACGACGTCGTCCGAGCCTTCGTTGGCCACGTACAGCCAGCCTTCACGGACCAGGTGATGGCGGGGCCATTCGCCGCCGCACGGCACCTCACCGACGGGCTGGAGGGCGGCGCCGTCCCCGGATACCTGAAGCACGCAGATGCGGTTGGAGCCTCGGACTCCGACGTAGGCGAACCTGCCATCCGGCGATAACGCAATCTCTGCCCCGGCGTCGCCGTCGCTTGCTCCCTTGGCGCTGGCCGGAACCATGGCATTGAGTTCGTACGTGCCATCGGGCTGCATCCCCAGGGCTGCCACTTCCACCGAATACTCGGTGTCCACAAAAACGGTCCCGCTCTGGTGGCGGGCCATGTGCCGCGGCCCCGATCCCATCGGGAGGACAACCTGATGGTCCGGCACCAGGCCGGTTCCCTGCTCATACTTCCAAACCCGAACCAAGTCATGACCCAAGTCGGTGGTCATGACGCGACCATCCGGAAGCATGAGGCTCGAATGTGCCCGGCTCGGGCGGGGTTCTTCCGGTGACGCTGCCGTGTGAGGGTCGACGGCGGCCGTTGCGCTGGTGCGTGAGGTGATGCCGCCGTCGTGGTCCAGTTCGTAGAGGACAACCTGACCATCACCCCAACACGTTGCTACGATGAATCGTCCGTGCGGATCTACGGCGACGTGGCAGGTAGCCTCACCCGCCGGCCAGGACTCGCCGAACGCCTCCAGCTCAGTCCTGCCTGTGCGGCGGTAGGCGCGCACCGTCCCGGCGTCTTCGGCCACGGCGTAAACCACCGGCAACGACGGGTGCACCGCTAGGAACGACGGCGAGTCCGCGGCAACAGCCAGCCCCATGTTGGTCAGTTGGCCGTTGTCGTCAACTGAAAGCGCGGCGATGCCCTTGCCGTTGGCGTTCCTGTCGGCAGTGTAGGAGCCGGTCCAGATCAGTGTTTCCGTAGTCAAGTTCCCCATCCTTAATGGCCCTGCACATCGGAGTCGACGCCGGCGTCAGGTCCGGCGTCGAGCGTTTGCAGTTTGGCGAGATCGTCCTTGTCCAACTCAATGTCGAACACATCCAGGTTCTCCCTCATCCGCTGCGGATTGGATGATTTGGGAATGGCGACGAGCCCCTGCTGCACATGCCAGCGGAGCACCACTTGGCCTGGCGTCTTGCCGTGCTTGGCGCCGATGGATTGCAGAACCGGTGCATTCAGCAACTCGCTGCCCGCGCCGAGGGGGCTGTAGGACTCCGTGACGATCCCATGCCGTTCGTTGAAAGCACGGGCAGCGGGACGCGGGATGGAGGGGCTGACCTGAATTTGGTTGACCGCGGGCACCACCTCCGTTTCCCGGAACAAACGGTCCAAGTGGGCCGGTTTGAAGTTGGATACGCCGATGGAGCGGACCTTGCCGGATGCCTGGAGCTCCTGGAAGGTGTTCCAGGTGGAGACGAATTCATCGCGGCGCGGAAGAGGCCAGTGGATCAGGAGCAGATCCACATAATCCAGCCCAAGCCGCTCCAGGGATCCATCCAAGCCGGCGACGGCTTTGCCTGACCCTTGGAATTCCCCGTCCAGCTTGGTGGTGATGAAGAGTTCGCCGCGATCCACCCCGGAAGCCCGGATCCCTTCGCCAACGCCCTTTTCATTTCCGTACTTCACGGCCGTGTCGATGTGCCGGTAACCGTATGACACGGCCTCGACGACGGCGTCGGCAACCTGGGCGTCGTTGAGGGGCCACGTTCCCAGCCCGATTTGGGGAATCTTGAAGCCGTCGTTGAGCTCAATGAGTGGGGCAAGTGTCATGGGGCATGATCTCCTTTGGCTATATGGCGGACCGTGCTCACCAAGCGTAGTCCTCCGGGGCCGTGCGGTGGCCCGGGAATATCTCATCCAAGCGCTTCAGGGCGTCGGCGTCGAGCGTGACATCCAGCGCGCGTATGGCCGAGTCCAACTGCTCCTGGGTGCGGGGTCCAACAATCGGCGCGGTAACCGCTGGTTGGTGGAGGAGCCAAGCCAAGGCCACGTCTCCGGGCTTTTGACCGAGTTCGTCCGCGAAATCCTCGTATTGGCGGATCTGGTCCTCGTGCTTGCGGAGGGTCTCCAAAGCCCGGCCTTCGGTGCGTCGCACACCTTGCTCTTCCTTCTTCAACACGCCCCCAAGCAGGCCGCCCTGCAACGGGGACCAGGGGATCAGGCCCAAACCGTACTGCTGGGCCGCGGGAATGACCTCCAGCTCCAGTTCGCGCCTGAAAAGGTTGTAGATGGACTGTTCGCTGACCAAGCCCGTGTAGTTGCGCCTGCGCGCTGCTTCCTGGGCTTGGGCGATGTGCCAACCGGCAAAATTGCTGCTGCCGGAATAAAGGATCTTGCCCTGCTGGACCGCTACCTCGATCGCCTGCCAAATTTCATCCCACGGGGTGTCACGGTCGATGTGGTGGAACTGGTAAATATCGATGTAGTCCGTCTGAAGCCGCTTCAGGCTTGCATCCAATGCCCGGCGAATGTTCAGTGCGGACAGCTTGGACTCGTTGGGCCTGCCCGTCATGGTGCCGTAGAGCTTGGTGGCCAGGACGGTCCGCTCGCGGCGCTCGCCGCCTTTGGCAAACCAGCGGCCGATGATTTCCTCAGTCCAACCACGGTGCCCGACGCCGCCGTAGACGTTGGCGGTGTCGAAGAAGTTGATGCCGGACTCCTGTGCAGAGTCCATGATGGAGTGTGCTGTTGCTTCCTCGGTCTGGGGGCCGAAGTTCATGGTGCCCAGGCAGAGTCTTGATACTTTGAGGCCGGATCGGCCCAGATGTGTGTACTGCATGTCCTTTGACTCCTTGATTTCGAGCGGGGGTCTAAAGCTGCGTGAAAGCCGCGACGGCGGGATCGGCGCCGATGCGGGTACCGGACTCCAGTGCGGTCACTGCCGCAAGTTCGGAATCGGTCAGGCTCAGGTCACCGGCGCCAAAGTTTTCGCGCATGCGGGTGGAGTCCGCGGACTTGGGAATCACAATGGTTCCCTGCGCGAGGTGCCACGCCAAGATCACCTGGGCCGGTGTGGTGCCGTGGGTCTCTGCCACCAATGCCACTTGCTCGGCGTTCAGGTCCTGGCCCTGTCCCAGAGGGCTGTAAGCCTCCACGGCAATGCTGAGTCCACGGCACTTGTTGGCCAGATCGGCCTGCTGGAAGGTCGGGTGGAGCTCGATTTGGTTGACCGCAGGAACCACCTCGGTCTCACGCAGGAGCGTGTCAAGGTGTTCGGGGAGGAAGTTAGAGACCCCTATCGCCCGGATCTGCTTGTCCTGGTACAGCTTCTCCATTTCCTTCCAAGCCTGTGTGTACAGCCCTTGGGATGGGACCGGCCAGTGGATCAAGTAGAGGTCGATAACGTCCAAGCCCAAAGCCTCGCGGCTGCGCTGGAACGCGTCATAGGCCTCGCCCTGTTCGCCGTTGCGCAGCTTTGTGGTGATGAAAAGTTCTTCGCGGGGGATCCCGGACGCGGCGATAGCGGCTCCTACGCCTGCTTCATTCCGGTAGGCGGCCGCAGTGTCGATGTGGCGGTACCCGGCGTCGAGCGCGTCTTCCACTACCTTCTGGGTTTCTTCCTCAGGTACTTGGAAGACGCCGAACCCCAGTTGCGGGATAGTGACGCCATTGTTCAAGGTCAGCTCCGGCATGACGATCTCCTTCGACGATGTGATTGGCTGGCTCTCCGACGCATTGGCTGGCATGGTTTTCGGGCATGTTTCCGGCATGCCCAGAAAGCGGTTTCGGAGGCTCTGCTATGAGCCTATGCAGTTTTGGCAGCTCAGTCAGTAACCCAGCCTGATCCTGTTTTTCCTAGGTTTCATAGACCTACCCACTATGATGGCCTTTCACACATTCGCGTCGCAGAATAGAACAATGGGTCAGAGCGCCGAGTTCGGTAAATTCCTTAAAGCCATGCGTGCGCGCCTCTCACCGGAGGACGCAGGAGCGCAGGATTCCAGCGGTTCGCGCCGCGTCCCCGGGCTGCGCCGGGAGGAGGTGGCACGCCTCTCGGGTGTGAGCACCGACTACTACACACGGCTGGAGCAGGGCAGGAATATCCACCCCTCCAAGGCGGTCCTCGACTCCGTTGCCCGCGCTTTGCGCCTGGATCCCAGGGAGCACGCGCACATGATGGACCTGATGGAACACTGTGCCAGTTCTGCAGGAAATCCCGGACCGGCACAGAAAGTCCGCCCTGCCCTGAGGCAGTTACTCGACGCCGTCGGAGACGTTCCAGCCATGGTGCTGGGAAGGCGTTCGGACATCTTGGCCGGGAACCGCTTGGCGTACCTTTTGTTCGCCGATTTCCCCGCATTGCCGGCTCCAGAGCGAAACCTGACGCGCTGGATCATCCTGGACCCCGCAGCGGGAAAGCTGTTCCGGGATTGGAAGACTGTGGCCGCAGAAGCGGTCGGAGCTCTTCGCATGGATGTGGGCCGCCATCCGAACGACCCCCAAACCAACCAACTGGTAGGCGAACTCGCCGTGCAAAGTGAGCACTTCCGCCAGTGGTGGGCCGGCCATCGGGTCGCGGCGCGGCCCGCGGGTACCGTTCGGTTGCACCACTCTCTGGTGGGGGATATGGAACTGAACTTTGAGACGCTCAGTCTCCCGGACGACGCCGACCAGTCACTTCGGGTGTATTCGGCGAAGGCGGGTTCGCCGTCGTCGGATGCTTTGACGCTGCTCAGCAGCTTTGGCGCGGTAGACGCAGTAGACACAGCGCCACTGCCCACACCCGAACCCGCTCGCCGGGATGACAATTAATGCCGATGTTCTTCTGAAACACCGGCATTAACTGTCATCTCGCGAGGCGAGGTGGGATTAGCGTTCCAAACGGAATCCGAGCTTGATGGTGACCTGCCAGTCGGCAACTTTCCCGTCTTCGAGGTGTCCGCGGATTTCCTTGACTTCGAACCAGTCCAGGTTCCGCAGGGTCTGGGAGGCTGTCTCGATGCCGTTCCTGACGGCATCGTCCACGCCCTCAGTGGAGGTTCCTACGATTTCCGAAACGCTATATGTGTGGCCAGCCATGGTGCTCCTCATCATTAAATGCGGTTCTACGTCATTGGATCTTGTTATTCCGGCCGGGGCGGCCGTCCATGCAGACTAGCCCACGGATCACCGTGCGGCCATAGCTTGCCTCGGCTCAGCTTTCCCGCCAGTCGTGGCTGGTGATGTGCGAACCCGCCTGCGGTCCCATCTGCAGCATTCCGCCGTCCACGGGCCACGAGGCGCCGTTGACATAGCTGGCCGCAGGCGAGGCAAGGAAGGCGACGACGGCGGCAATTTCGTTTGCGTGGCCGGGGCGTCCCAAGGGAACTCCTGGCCGTTCTTCCTTGGTGGGATCCTCGTCCGTCTGCCCCGTCATCGGGGTGGCAATCTCGCCGGGGGCCACATTATTGGCGGTGATTCCGTGCTCGGCGAGCTCCAGCGCCATGGTCTTGACCAGGCCGCCCAGGCCATGTTTCGAGGCATCGTAGGCTGAGGCTCCTACGCGAGGCTGGAACTCGTGGACACTCGTCACGGCGATGATGCGGCCACCGCGGCCGGCCTGCACCATCCGCTTGGCCGCAGCCTGCATTGCCACGAAGGCGCCATTGAGGTTGGTGTTGAGGGTGGTCATCCACGTTTCGTAGTCCAGGTCAAGGAATTTTGTGCCATCGCCGGTTCCGGAGTTGTTGACGAAGACGTCCACTCCGCCCAGTTCCTCCGCGAGCTGGTCCACTGTCGCCGCTGTTTCGGACGGCTTGGTGGTGTCCAATTGCTTCACCACGGCCTTGCGTCCCAGGCTGCGGATCTCTTCGGCTGTCGCCTCCGCTCCCTGCTCATCAGAGTGCCAGGTGACGCCAACGTCCATGCCAGCCTGCGCCAACGCCACAGCTGTGGCCCGGCCGATGCCCGAATCCGATCCCGTCACTATGGCGGTCCGCGGGTCAAATGCTTGCTCTGCCATGATCTTGCCTTTCGGTCGTGTGATCGTTCCGATGATTTATCCCTACCCGGCCGCGCGTCGTCGTAAACACTCCTGCGGCATCGCTTCCGTGCCGGGCCGCTGATGGCGTGTAGATTCGTGGGGCAGCACCCAGTGAATCTGAGACCCAGGAGAACACATGACAGAAGTTATCGTCGTCGGCGTTGACAACAGCGAAACGGCCAAACGTGCAGCAATGGCGGCAGCGAAGCTCGCCACAGCCACCGGAGCCGAGCTCCACGTGATCAGCGGCTTTTCCGACGACCGCATCGAGGAATTCGGCAGTGGCAGCGACCGCATCATTGTGTCCTCGGCCGATTCCGCGGAATACGTGGCCCGTCAGGTATCCGAGGCGCTCGATGTTCCCAAGGGCAAGGTCAAGTACTCCGCCGCCCGTGGTAATCCGGCCAATGCCCTGATCAGCTATGCCGAGGCCACCGATGCTTCGGTGATCGTCGTCGGCAACAAGCGGATGAAGGGGCTGGGCCGGGTACTGGGCAGCATCGCCAACAGCGTGGCTCACGGCGCCCCCTGCAACGTGTACATCGTCAACACCGAGGTTGACGCGTAGCCTGCTCCACCACGTAGAGCCCATCCAAGTAGGCTGCTGCTACTTGGATGGGCTAACGGGTTTGGATGGGCTAACGGGACGTTTTCCTGGATGCAAGCGCCTTCACCGCCAGGACCGCCCCGGCACCTACCGCCAGCCACGGACCGGCGACAATGATCGGGTCCAGCCACTGATGCTTGGTGTCAGCCCGCTTCTGTCCACGCCGTGAGCTCATGCCTCCGCTCTTGAATTCGCTGAGGACCCCTGTCTCCGTAATGGGATTGTCCGGATGCCGCGTTCCCAAGGACAGCAGATGGCTCTCCCACGCGTTGACACGGTCAGCGGCCAACAAGATCAGCCAGTGCGCTGCCCGGCCCTCGCTGTATTTGTAGGCATACTTCCGCATGACACCGGACAGGCCCGACGGCGGGGCTGAAGTTCCGAAAACGGGCGTCAGGAACCTGTGTTCAATGGAGCGTTCCCGAGGCGATTTCTCCTCCTGGCGCTCCGGGAAGTCCCAGTGCGCGCCGGTCTTGATGCCAGGTTGCTCGCGGGGAAACGAGGGCCTGTCCTTGGGATCCAGGTCTGCGCCCCACCCGGGAATCCTTGCCCGTAGCTCCTCCGCTGTTTCCCTGGGCTGCGGCTTTTCTGCCGTGTAGGGCATCTTGTTGCTTCCGTTCTCTTGCATGGTCAGCTCGCAGACGGTGTGATGATCGGCTTGATGCAGTTATCCAACTTCGCGGAGAAGATGTGGTAGCCCTCGGCGATGTGCTCCAACGGGATCCGGTGGGTGATGATGTCGCTCGGTTTCAGGTAACCGTTCTGGATGTGTTCGAACAACCGGGGCCACTGCCTTTTCACCGGGCACTGGTTCATCCTTAGCGTCAGTCCTTTGTTCATGGCGTCGCCAAACTTCACGGCGCTGAACATCGGGCCATAGGCGCCCATCACGGAAACAGTTCCACCCTTCCGTACCGAATCGATGGCCCAGTTGAGGGCTACGGGGGAGCCGCCCTGAAGCTTGAGCTTGGCCGCGGTAATGTGCTGGGTGAGGTTTCCGTCAGCTTCGGCCCCTACGGCGTCGATCACTACGTCCGCGCCCAGGTGGTCCGTGGCTTTCTTCATCTCCACCACTATGTCGTCGTATTCCGCGAAGTTGTACGTTTCCGCGTGCGCGAACTCCCGGGCCTTGGCCAGCCGATACTCGAGGTGGTCGATCACGATCACCCGCCCAGCGCCCATCAGCCAGGATGATTTCGCCGCATACAGGCCAACAGGGCCGGCTCCGAACACCACCACCGTGTCACCTTCGTGGATGTCGCCTAGCTGAGCCCCGAAGTACCCGGTAGGGAGGGCATCGGTGAGCATCACCGCGTCCTCCTCGTCCATCCAGTCGGGGATTTTCACGGGCCCGACGTCGGCGAACGGCACCCGCACGAACTCCGCCTGGCCGCCGTCGTAACCACCGCAGGTGTGGGAGTAACCGTAGATGCCACCCACCGCCGTCGCGTTCGGGTTGACGTTATGGCAGTTCGAATACAAGCCTCGTGCGCAGAAGTAGCAGGAGCCGCAGAAAATGTTGAACGGCACCATCACGCGATCGCCCACCTGCAGGTTCTCCACCGATGGCCCTACCTCGTGAACCACACCAACGAACTCATGGCCAAACGTCATGCCCACCCGGGTGTCTGGCATCATGCCGTGGTACAGGTGAAGATCGGAGCCGCAGATTGCCGCGCTGGTCACGCGCACAATGGCGTCGTTGGGATGTTCTATGGGTGGGATGTCTTTTTCTTCGACCCGAATCTTGTAGGGGCCCCGGTACACCATCGCTCGCATTTTGCCGCCTCGTTAGCTCGCTATCGATACCGTCAAGATGCTAAGCCTACTTATTATCTGTGTCTAGCCCCTCCGGGTAGCAGCAGGGTCCAGCACATACGTCTTCAAGTCATCCAAGGTCTGCTGCATGTGCGCGTCCATCGCGAGCCGGGCCTCGTTGGAGCTCCGCGATTCCAGGGCAGCGGCGATCTTTCGATGATGGCTGATTGCGTGTTCCTGGATCTCGGCAAAGGCGGACGTCTCAGCCCGGCGGGCCTCCAGGACGCGGTGCAAAGGTTCGAACAGGACGGCCACGAAAACGTTCCCGGATGCGTGCAGTATGACGTCATGGAAGGCGAGGTCCGCTTTGACGAAGGCGTCGAGGTCATTGCTTTCGTGGGCCTGCCGCATCTTCTCCAGGTGTCCTTGAAGGTCACTGAGCTCCTGGTCTGAGACGCGTCCGGCGGCCAGTTCACAGGCGCCGGTTTCAAGCATGCGGCGTAGCTCGATCAGCTGGACGGCCGCGACGGCGTCGTTGGTTCCTTCGGACGCAGCCCGCAGGACGGCTTCGAGCGAGCCCCACTGGTTGAGTGGGGTTACGAAGGTGCCGCGCCCCCGCTCTACGCTCAGAATCCGCTGGGCTTCGAGGGTTTTCATGGCCTCCCGGACGGTCATGCGGCTCACCTCATGCTTGGCGCTGAGCTCAAGTTCACCGGGGACCACGCTTCCGGGCGGAAACTCGCCCGCGATGATCCGGTCCAGTAGCTCATCAGCTACGACGCCGACAAGCGACTTGCGTGCCATGTGTCCCCGTTTCCTCAACTCCGGCCTGCGCCCGAGTCTTCCTATGGCCGCAGGGATGTCAGACATCTTACGCTGGTGGCGGCCCGCCGGAGCTCCAGAACTTGACCAGTGCCGCGGCGCATTCGTCCGGCCGTTCCCAGTGCACGCTGTGCCCAGCCTCGGGAACCACCCTCAACTGCCGCCCCGGTTTAGCCTGGACACCCGGTTTAGCCTGGACAAAGGCCTCCATTTGGTCCATGGACCGCACCCGGTCACCCGATCCCGCGATCACCAGCAAGGGCGCGTGAACACGCCCGGGCACTGAAGGTTCGACGCCGGTCATCGCCGCGGTGGCGCTGGCGGACAGTACGGGGAAGGGCACATCAAAGCCACTGCTGAGCAACTCCCTGGCATCCTCCGGCAGGAGGGGCCCGAACCAGGAATCCATGAGTTTGGCCTTGGTCCCGGCGTCGACGAACCCTTGCTCCACTTGCGAGAGCAGGAGGCGCTTAGAGGCCTCTTTCGGCGGAGCCGGAACCATGCCCACCAACGTCACCGTGGCCACCAGGTCCGGTCGGTCCGCTGCCAAGGTCAGGGAAACGCTGCCTCCCATCGAGTGGCCCACGAGGTGTACCGGCACCTCGGTTCGGGCCGCGATGGCTGCGGACACAGACGCAGCCGCGGATTCCAGCGTCCATTCACGGCCGGATGGCCACAACTCGCCGGGATGGTAGCCCGGAAGGTCAAGAATCCAGACTGGCCAACCGGCGTCGAGCAGTGTCGAGGCCAGCGGTTCCCAGTAGACCGAGCCTGACGCCCACCCGTGAATCAGTACGGCGGGCGCGGCGTCGGCTGCGGGTCTGGCTGGTCCGCGGACATCCACGAACGGAAGGGGGACCGAAGAGCCAGCCATGCGTCCAGCCTAGCGACGGTTGAGCCTAGCGAAACGTTGCGCCCCGAAGGCCCCTGTGCCATGCTAAAACAGCAAATGTCTGACATCTTACATTCCACCATCGCCGCGCATCCCCACGGAGTGACACATGATCCTTGAAGCTGAGATTTTGGCCGGTTTCCCGCCCGAGATCCGGATTCCCGCGCAGCTGGTTGCCGACGCCGTCGCGGCATCGTCCGCAACCAGCCCCCGAGTCCTGGTAGTCCTCGACGACGACCCCACTGGAACGCAGTCCGTCGCCGACCTCCCCGTGCTCACCCGTTGGGACGAAGCAGACTTCACCTGGGCCTTCGCGCACATCCGTGAGAACCTGACCACGCCCGCCGTGTATGTCCTCACGAACACCAGGAGCCTGGACCCCGAAGAGGCCGCAAGCCGTAACCAGGAGATCGTTCGCAATGCCCTTGCCGCTGCCGCAACGGCCGGGCTGGTGCTGGGCTTCATCAGCCGCAGCGACTCGACCCTGCGTGGGCACTACCCGCTGGAACCGGACGTCATCGCGGCCACCATCGCCGCCGAAACCGGTGAAACCACTGACGGGGTGGTGATCGTTCCGGCATTTCCCGACGCCGGCCGGGTCACCATCGGGGGTGTGCACTACATGCGGGGCTCCGGAGAAGACTCTGGCACCCTCACCCCCGTTGCCGAGACTGAATTCGCCAAAGATGCATCCTTCGGGTTCGCCAACTCCGAGTTGGCCAAGTACGTGGAAGAGAAGTCGCAAGGCCGCTTCCCTGCGAACCGCGTGATTGTCTTGGACCTGGACATTATCCGCGCCGGCGCCGCTGCCAACGATCCCGCAATCTCCGCCAACGCCATTGCCGATGTCCTCGAACGGGCCACCAACTCCACCCCGATAGTGGCCGACATTGTCACCGAAAACGACTTCCGCGCCCTGGCCCTGGGTCTTGAGGAGGCGGAACGCCGCGGCAAGAAACTCCTCTACCGCGTGGGTCCACCATTCGTGCGTGGCCGCATCGGCCAGGAAATCCGCGCCGCACTGACCTCCAACGAAGCCTACGCAGGCAACTCTCCTTCAACAGCTGGGGGCCTGATCGTCGTCGGCTCCCACGTCGGCGTGACCACCCGCCAACTGAACCATCTCACCGCCGAACACCGCTCGGCGCGGACCGTCGAGATCGACGTTGAACAACTGCTGGGCGAAGAAGCCGACGCCTATGTCGCAATAGTGGTATCCGACGTCGTCGACGCCCTCCATCAGGGCGATGTCATTGTCCACACCAGCCGCTTGCTCATCAAAACAGACGACGCCGCGGCGAGCCTGAAGATCGCCCGCACTGTCTCGGCCGCCGTCGTCGCTGTTGTGAACCGCACGCTAAAGGCGTTCCCGCCACGGTTCGTCATTGCAAAGGGCGGCATCACGTCCTCCGACGTTGCAGCACACGGGCTGGAGATCCGCCATGCGGTGGTCCGCGGTCCCATGCTCCCCGGCATCGTGTCCCTCTGGGAGCCGGTGGACGGTCCCGCGAAGGGCATCCCGTTCATCGTCTTTGCCGGCAACGTGGGCAACGACCAATCCCTGACCGACGTAACGCGCAAACTCAGCAACACCTTCTGACCGCCACGTTTCAATGGAGAACATGATGACCAGCAACAACTTCACCGTCGCCGTCCTGGGCCTCGGCGCCATGGGCCTACCGATGGCGACTCGCCTCGCAACCGAATTAACGGTCCACGGCTTCGACATCGCCGACGCCCGACTGGAGCTCGCCGCAAAGGCCGGCATCAAGACTTTCGGCTCTGCCCGCGAAGCATGCGACGGCGCCGACGCCCTCCTCCTTGCCGTGCGCAACGGCGACCAGCTCAACGAGGTCCTCTTCGGTGAGGACGGCGTGGCCTCGGTCCTGAAGCCGGGCGCCGTCGTCATTCTTGGCAGCACCGTAGGCACCGAAGCCATCCCCGCCACGGTGGCGCAGCTTTCCCGGTACGGCGTGGCGCTGGTGGACGCTCCGCTATCTGGCGGCCCGAAGCGCGCCGGGGAAGGCGACCTGCTGATCGTGGTCGGGGCTGCGCCTGAAGCACTCGAAAAAGCCCGGCCCGTGCTCGAACTGCTGGCGTCCACCCTGAGCGTCGTGGGCGACAAGCCGGGCGACGGCCAGGCCCTCAAGACCGTCAACCAGTTGCTGTGTGGCGTCCATATCGCAGCCGCCGCTGAAGCGATGGCCCTCGCCGACGCCCTCGGCCTCGACCAAGCCAACACCCTCGCCGCACTCGAAGCCGGAGCTGCCGGGTCCTTCATGCTCTCCAACCGCGGCCCCCGGATGCTTGAGGCCTATAACGACGACGGCGCAGAGGTCCTCAGCCGCCTGGACATCTTCGTCAAGGACATGGGCATCGTGGGCAAAGCCACCCGCTCCGCCGGCTTGGCCACCCCTGTGGCGGCTGCTGCTGAACAGCTCTACCTTCTGGGTCAGGCCCAGGGCCTTGCCGCCGCAGACGACTCAGCCGTTATCAAGGTCCTTGCGCCGACCAAGCGGAATCCGGAGGCTAGGATCAAGCCATGACCCTGGCCTCCCTGGTATTCGCCTTCATCGCTGCCGTGCTCCACGTGTACATCTTCACCATGGAATCCATCACGTGGACCAAGCCGGCCACGTGGAAGCGGTTCAGCCTCACCTCGCAGGCCGACGCCGAGACCACGAAGTCGCTCGCCTATAACCAGGGCTTCTATAACCTATTCCTGGCCGTCGGCGCGCTGATCGGCATCGTTGCCGTGGCCATGGGCGCTCCGCAGGTCGGTTGGACGCTCATCTTCGCCAGTTGCGGATCGATGCTGCTTGCCGCGCTGGTCCTCGCGGCCAGCGGCAAAAAGTACCTCCGGGCGGCGGCCATCCAAGGCACGACGCCGGCGCTCGCCGTCGTGCTCGGCGTGCTTGCTGTGGCCCTGGGTAGCTAAGGCCACGGGGCTGGCTTGCTGGCCCAAGTACCACTGCGGGAGCAGAATGGAGGCAACACGCACGGGCGTGCTTCATAGGGAGAGTCATGGAGAGGAACGGGCACCCGGCCGCCGAGCAGCGGACTGCGCAGGGCGAGCCGGCACCGGAGAGGGAACCGGCACCGCAGA
This sequence comes from Arthrobacter sp. SIMBA_036, assembly GCF_046535135.1. NCBI lineage: Bacteria > Bacillati > Actinomycetota > Actinomycetes > Micrococcales > Micrococcaceae > Arthrobacter > Arthrobacter sp. SIMBA_036. Next base: position 227,494 of record NZ_JAWRXG010000005.1, on the reverse strand, counting down.
GGGAGCCGGCCATCGATCTTGTCCGGTTTACTTGCCTACTCTTGGTGGTGGCTGCCCATTGCCTGATGGTCAACCCCGTCCTGCATAGGGACGGAACAGTGACAACCCGGAACACGTTGATGGACCAGAGCTGGTTCGACCCCGTGGGGTGGGTGTTCATGATCGTGCCGCTGTTCTTCGTGCTGGGCGGCGAAACCGGGCTCCAATCATGGCGGCGCCTGCGAGCCCGCGGCGGTAACGGATTCGACTTCGCCCAAATCCGGCTCCTACGCCTGGTCCGCCCGGCCATGGCCCTCCTCGCCATGATGTGGGGAGGCCTCTGGGCGGCGTTGCTGCTGGGTGTGGACCCCAGGGTCATCCAGCTGATGACCACCGGCGCCGCGATGCCGCTCTGGTTCTTGGCGGCGTACCTCACCGCCCAACTCAGCATCCCGGTCATGTCCCGGTTGCACAGCCGTGCGCCGATGCTGACTTTGGCCGTCTTGGTGGTGCTCATCATCACGGTCGATTCGCTGCGTGGCGCCCTTCCGATTTTGGCATTTATCAACATGATCTTCGTCTGGTGTGCGGTACAGCAGCTGGGGTTCCTCCGGGCCGACGGGTTTTTCGACAACCGCGGCCGCACGTGGTTGGTTGGCGCGATCGCATCAAGCAACGTCCTCTTGGGCCTCGTCACGGGGGTGGGCGTCTACCCTGGGAACATGGTGGTGGACCTCAATCCTCCTAACCTGTGCCTACTCCTGCTGGCTATCTCACAGACCGCGTCCCTCCAGCTCCTCCGGAATGGAATCGATGCCGTGGCGAACATTCGCTGGGTCCAGATGGTCATCGCTGTGGCTGGTAGGCGTTCCATGACGGTCTACCTTTGGCACCTTCCGGTCTTGGTGGCACTATCCGGGCTGCTGTTGCTCACGGATATTTCCCTGCCTCCGGACGACGCCGCCGAATGGTGGTGGGCCCGGATCCCGGTCTTCTTCGCAGTCATTGCTGCCTTGTTGCCCGTCGTCTGGATTTTCGGGCGTTTGGAGAACCGTCCGACGGCGGCCAGCCACGCGCGCGGCCCGTCGCATGTCGCTGTGGTGACGGCCGCCGTCGTGGTTTTTGTCCCTGTGGCGGACGCAGCTTTCAATGGCCTGACGCTGGCGTTGCTGGGCGGGGGAGCGGCGTGTTTCGCCCTCGCGGTGCTGCTTTTGGGCAGGGTCCCAACCCCTGTGCTGCCTCCCTTGGAAGAAATCGTTCCGGAGCCGTCAACGGAAATTCGGGCCACGTTGCCAGAGCCGGGTTTACGTGCCAACCTCGAGTCATGAGCGAGTACACGGATTCCCTGGCAGAGTCGTTCCCGGCGGGGGTTACCACCACACGCAACGACAAATTCCACCGCTACGAGCTTCACGTCGGTGGCGAGCTGGCAGTGATTTCACAGTTCCTCGACCGGCCTGGCCACATCGACTTCACACATACCGAGACGAAGCCCGGGTTCACGGGCCAAGGCCTGGCGAAGGTGCTCGCCCACTTCGCACTCGATGACGTCGTGGCGTCGGGCAAACGGATCATTCCGCATTGCCCGTACATAGCGGCCTACTTGAAGAAGCACGAAGGATACGGACAGGATGTCGACTGGCCTTTGGAAAAGCCCGTGGGCGAGCCGGATAACGACTGACCGCGGCTGCTAGGAGTAGAGTCGCACCCGAGCTTCGCATTCCTCGCTAACTTCCTGCCCCTCACCCGTGGTGGCCCTGACTGCCACTCCGCTCACCAAGTCCGCCCCGCGGCGAACGTCTTGTGAGGTAATGCAATAGCTGAACCTTTGGGAGCACATGTCGCCCGCTTCCAGGGTGCCCAACAGATGCGGCGAGCAGGGCAGTGCCTCGAGATTGCCGCTGTTGGCGCGGGCTTTGTTCCGCGACTTTCCCAGCCGAAAGTAGGGAATCAGGGTGATCCCCCGCAAGGGTGTTCCGCCGTCGTTCATGACATCCGCGGTGAAGGTGACAACTTGGTCTGCAGAGGCATCAAACACGTCCGGGGTGTGGATGACTGTCAGTCCTGGCACAAAGGCGACTGCGTTGCTGCTCCCGCAATTGGGGCCGCTGATGACGTGGAGTCCCGTGGTGAGCTCTCCCAGCCTGGACAACCAGAGCCGGACCGTATCCAAGGGAACGCCCAGGTGTTCGGCTACTTCATAGGGGCCGACCCCTTCGGCCACCGCCGCCAGGAACTCCGTACGGACGGAGCTCATAACGCTGGAATTCGGCATGCGAAAGCCCCCTGATCGCTTGCCTCCTGCGTGCCCTTTGTCAGGTTCACCGTATCCGTCGGCGAAAGAACCGGCAACTGACACGGTACGGTCCAGGTCGGGCCACGGTCCGGGTCCGATGCTGGGACTGGTAGTCATCAATTAGGAGTGCTGGAGGGTCCTTCGACTTCCATAATGCCCATATGGCCAGGCCTCGGTCGCGGTGCGCGGCGTCGGGGCAGGAGAGGCGGGAGGGCGGTGGACGCCCGGTATGGCAATCCGTTCCTCGTGGCTCCGAATGGCCAGTCCTTCCGTGAGCCACTGAGGGAAACAATGGCGTCATGCTCGTCGGTAATGACCTGCCCACGGCACGTAGCCCGCACCTGCATGGCGCTGATTACGCTGCCTCCGTGGAGGTGATCCGAATCGGTCACCAAGTAGGAGAAGCTCCGCATCACGGATTGGCCGGGACCCAGCAGCGCAATCTTGAGATCGCGTTCCACCGGTTGGGATGTGTACTCAAGCATCTCCATCCCCTCATTGGTGAAGGAACGGGGTATCAGGCGGACGTCCTTGAGGTGGCTCCGGGAGTCGTTGGTAATCCACGCCGTGAAAATGACGACGTCTCCCGGTATCGCCACAGGCCTGTCCGCTCCATAAACCAGGGCAATATGCCCTGCGTTCTTCTTCTTGGCCAGCGCGGCCGAGCGGTGTGCGGGCAGGGTACGCACTATTGCGGTTTGTTGCTGTCTGGCGTCGTTGTGGATGGCTCGCATCAGCTTGAGGAACGGGCGACGTCGAGCATCCATGGAAGCACGGGGAGATCCGGCGGCGTCGCCGATGTTACCGGTGTCAGGGGTCATGCCCTAGGAGTGCGGCAAGCGTCGGAATCGTGACGAAAAATAGTTAGGTTCTCTACAGGTACTTCGGCACCGATTCAAGTCACACAGGTTGTGATGTCACACTACTGTTTATGGATCAACTATTTGCGGTCGGAGCCGATGGGGCGTCTCCGGACTTGGCCAAGGCCAAGGACGACGATCCCCATATCATCGCCTTGGTCCGCCAAGGCGTTACCGATGCCTTTAACGTGCTCTACGAGCGCCACTTGAAGGTGGCCCAGTATGTTGCCCGAGCGCAGACGGACAACCCCAGCGACGCCGATGATGTTGTGGCGGAGTCCTTCGCCGCGATCTTCCAACTGCTGCGGGAAGGTAAAGGGCCCAACGAGTTCTTCCGCTCCTACCTCCTCACGGTGGTCCGCCGGACAGCCCACGATCGGAACCGTAAGGCCAGGAGGATGGCGACCGCAGCCGATGATGCGATCCTCGATACCGCCGTGACCGATTCGGATCCCGTGCTAAGTGATCTTGAGTCGACCATCATGGCCAAAGCATTCAAATCGCTGCCTGAACGCTGGCAGGCAGTCCTTTGGCACGTTGACATTGAAGGCCTGAAACCTGCGGCCGCGGCCCCCTTGGTGGGCCTCACCCCCAACGGTGTCTCATCCCTGGCCATCCGGGCGAGGGAGGGCCTCCGCCAAGCCTACCTGCAACAACACATCAGCCAAACGGTGGATGCAGCCTGCGGAGAATTCGCCAGCCAACTGGGTCGCTATGCCCGCAACGCACTGAAGCGAACCTCCCAAGAAAAGGTCAGTGCGCACCTTGAGACGTGCGCTAAATGCACCGCGCTGCTCATTGAGCTCAACGACGTTCAGGGTGGAATGCGGGCAGTCCTGATTCCGCTGATCACCGGGATCGCATTCACTCCAGGCGTTGCGGCGTCTCTGGCATCTGCTGCGACGGCGATGGGGCCGTCCTCAGGAGCGGGGAGCACGGCGGTGCCCGCCCAGGCTCAACGGCCCGGAGGCCTGGGCCGGCTGGTGAGGTTGGCGGCGGCTATTGCGTTGGGGGTCGTTGCGTTGGTGGCGGTTCTCGTCTGGTTTGCCCAAGCGAGTTCGACCACGCATGCTCCCGTAGCCACCGACGAAGCCAGCAAAGCCCCTGCCCGGCCAACTGCCGGTAACCCGTCGCCCATTGCCACGGCCAACGCCGGGCCCACCGTCACGCCCAGTGTCCCCATTTCGTCGCCGAGTTCGACGCCGGAACCGGGCTCCGCGCCGTCGTCGCCCGCTGCTGCGGTGCAGGCTGGGGAGCCTGCAGTGTCTGGGCCGCAAGCGACTGTCGTTGTGGTCCCCAGCGTGGGGCTGCCTCCGCGGAGTTCCACGGTGGTGGACTCCGGCCTGGTGTCCGCAACGACTGCGCCCCAGGCGGTTGCCGCGGCGTCAACCGAAACTGTTGATGCAACGTTCGCTTCTTCGATTGGCCCATCGGCGGCTGAGCGGCAGCTACAGGTGCAATTTAGTTTGCAGGGTAATGGAACGCCGACCGCCGCCGAAGTGGTCTTCACCTTGCCGGACCAAGCTGGCTTCGTTCAAGGAAGGACGCGGGCACCCTCCGGGTGGACCTGTGCCGACACGGGCTCTGCCGGCAAACAGATTCGGTGTTCCACCGATGCCATGGATCCTCAACAGCTTGCGTTCGCGCTCGAGGTTTCTTTGCCGGCTGGCAGCGGCAGCGGAACCCTGAACTACCAATTCGGTGGTCAAGGGATCGTCCCAACCACGTTCTCCAACACCTTCAACTAAAACTTAAAAACTTTTTTCGATTTCGCGTCACGATTTACGTAGTCCCGCCACTGTGTCTTTGGGCTCCTGTTGTTTGGATGCCCTGGCCGACCGCGGAGTGTGCTTCGGCCGTGACAATATCGGTTGAGCCAGTCCTACGGAGAAGTACGAGAATCATGAAGCCCACACGCCCACCGAGGATGCTGGCGACCCTCGTAGCCGCAGCGGCCATCTCCTTGGGAGCGGGCGGCGCACTGTCAGTGCCCGCCCAAGCGACGGTTCCCGCCCAAACATCGGTTCCCGCCCAAGCGAGGGCGCTGGTCCCCACCACGGCGCCCGGCACACCCGGTGCCACCCAGCCTGGAGCGGTCATCTACTCCGAGGACTTCTCCAACCAGGACGCAAGTGGCGGCGCCATCAGCATCCTCGATTACGTTGGAGGGCCGGCCGCCGCAGGTGAAACGTACAGCGCCGATCTGCCCTACACCCCGGCCGGAGGCCAGTGCGACGGCTGGATCCTGAATTCCTCCAGCCCGCTGCCAACCTCGGATGCAGGTTGCGCCCACAACCAGCCCAATGGATGGAACCAAGTCCGCGACATGGCCATGAAACTGGGCCTTGCGCAGGGACAAACGCCAGCACAGGCGGCAAAGAACCAGGTTTTGTCGGAATACACCAACAGCATGTCGGGAGCAATCACGGCCGGAAGTGAACTCCGCAGTGGAAGCACGGGAATACCTGCCATCGCCGGCCACTACTACGCGGTCTCGGGCTACTTTGCCCAAGTCAACTGCCAGGCGACGCACGCCAGGGAGACCTTCAGCCTCCTCGTCAACGGCTCACCGGTGGTGCTCGGTGCGCGACTCGACCCCTGCGGGGCCAACACAACCCAAGGCGGCAGCACTGAAACCACCAAGCTGGAGTCCGCTGCCTACCGGATCCCCTCCGGCCCGGCGATTTCCCTTGGCCTGGACATCAGGAATGAGGCCAGCAGCGGGGTCGGTAACGACGTCGCCGTCGACCTTCCGCAAATCGTAGACGTCACGCCGCAGCTGGATACAGCGTTCGCGCCGGCGTTGATTGCTCCGCACGGAACTTCCACGTTGACGCTGACCGTCACGAACACTGATGACCTCAAGGCCAAGCCGGACTGGTCCATTACCGATAACCTCCCGGCCGGACTGGCTGTTGCGGCGGTCCCGAATATTGGCGGTACCTGCACCCAAGATCCAGGTACCAACCCGTATTCGGCCAATGCGGCCGCGGGGAGCAACTCCGTGACTGTTTCGGGGGGTGGCCTGGCCCAGGGTGTTTCCTCATGCACGGTGACGGTGGATGTCACGGCGCAAGGGGAGGGGACATACACCAACCGGGTCGCCAACGTTGTGACTAATTTGAACCCGCCGGCTAATGCCGCCCTCGTGGTACGTGCGCCCAGGATCGCGCTCAGCGGTGCGTTCGCCACGCCTCGGCTGAACGATGCGGACCAATTCACCATGGAGATCCACAGCGGTTCGCCCGATGGCCCAATCGCGAACGACCCCACCGCTTCCTCGACCACCGGTTCGGGCTCCCTGGTGGCCGCGGGCACTGGCGATACCGGCCGCTCCATTGCGGACTCCGGAACCACGTACTATCTGAGCGAGTCCGGCGGCGATCTTTCCGACTACGCGAGGTCCATCACCTGTGCCGACGCCAATGGTTTGCAGCCGGGCCTGCCTGCGGGTGCCTCCCTGTCCGGCTCCCTGTCCGGCTCCGTGGCCGTGAGGCCTGTGGCAGGATCGGACATCAGCTGCGTGGTGACCAACACCGCACTCGCGTCACCGGGCCTTACTTTCGCAAAGTCGGCCGACGTCGGCAGCCTTCATTCGCCACCGCTCGCCGGTGACCGGATCACGTACGCGTTCACGGCGAAGAACACCGGCAATGTCACGCTGCTGAATGTGGCCGTCGAGGATCCGATGCCCGGCCTCCCGGCCTTGGCCTACGCTTGGCCGGGAACCCCGGGCAAGCTGCTCCCCGGCCAGACTGTCACTGCGACAGCGACGTACCGCATCACCCAATCGGACATCGACGCCGGACACGTCGCCAACAGCAGCACGGCCAGCGCAACGCCCGTCGTAGGACCCGGGTTGCCTGCTGCTTCAAGTTCCACCGACACTCCCTTGGTTGGTGCACCGGCCATGTCATTTTCCACGGTGGCAGATGTCTCGGGAATGCATTCGCCGTCGGTTGTGGGTGACCCGATCAGGTACAACGTCACAGCGAAGAACACGGGAAATGTCACTCTGAGGAACATCTCCATCGTGGACCCGTTGCCTGGTCTCGCGGCCCTAAGCTACGCCTGGCCAGGTGCCTTGGGGGAGCTGCTGCCAGGACAAACCGTCACCGCCACGGTCAAGTATGAAGTTAAGCAACCGGACATCGACGCCGGGCACTTGCTGAACAGTGTGACGGTGGGCGGCACTCCTCCCTCCGGGGTTCCCCTGGCGCCTCCTCCCGTCGCGGTGGACACTGCGTTGACGCCAAACGTCGGCCTGCAGTTTGCCAAGGCTGCCGATGTTTCACGGGTCGGCGATCCAGCACGCAGCGGGGATGTCATTACCTACACGTTCACTGCCCGGAACATAGGCGCTGTCAGCCTGCGTGCAGTGGCAATCAACGATGCGCTGCCTGGGCTTTCGGGCTTGGCGTACAAATGGCCGGCTGCTGCCGGCACCTTGCTCCCGGGCCAAACAATGACGGCCACTGCGACTTACGTGATCAACGGAGCTGATGTGATCGCCGGCGCTGTTCGCAACACAGCCACGGCCAGCGGCACACCTCCCGCTGGCCCAAGGACCACTACACCCCGAGCCAGCGTGGTTGTCACCTTCCCCTCACTTTCACGCTCGGATTCCGGTGGTGGAGGCAACGGGAGTGCACCTTGGGGATCTCCGGGCACCGGAGCGGGAACCGGTGGGGTTGGAACCGTCAGCTGGGGAGTGCCGGGGGTCGGGGTGGCTGGCTCGGGAACAAGCGGATCGGGAACGGGCGGCTCCGGAGTCGGCGCGTCGGCAGGGCAGGGGATGTCCAGCAGCGGCCCCCAAGCCTACGGCTTTTTGGCCTCGACCGGCGTCGCGCTCACGGCGATACCCGTTGCGCTGGTTGCGATCGGTGCAGGCATGTTCCTTCTCCTAATGCAGCGTCGGAGAACCCACCGCCAAATAGCCAGCGCCGAACAAGCAGCGCCAGACAATTCAGGAGCGTGAGGCGCGTAGTCTGGGCGGATGACGACTCGAGCCAATGAACTCACTGCCTTGGTCACTGGTGCCAGCGCCGGCCTGGGCGCCGAATTTGCCCGTCAACTGGCCGAAGCGGGGCATCATCTGGTGCTGGTAGCCCGTGACGAGCAGCGCCTTGCGGCTAAAGCGGAGGAGCTTGAACGTGACTTCAGCATCTCAGTGGAGATCCTCCGCGCAGACTTGACTACCGACGTCGGGGTTTCAGCTGTTGCAGACCGCTTGCGGGACGCTGGACGTCCTGTGGATGTGTTGGTCAACAACGCGGGGATCGGGCTGTTGAAGTCCTTCGAGCTCAACAGCGTGGATGAGGAGAGGCGGCATCTTCGGCTCCATGTCCAGACGCCAATGGAACTGTGCCACGCCGCTCTGGAGGTGATGCTGGCGCGGGGGAAGGGCCGGATCATCAACGTGGCCAGCGTTGCCGCCTTCGCCAACCGCGGCACTTATTCGGCCGCCAAGGCATGGCAGGTGACGTTCAGCCGATGGGCGAACACCGCGTACGGGAAGTCCGGGGTGCAGATCACCGCGGTGTGCCCGGGCTTTACTCATACTGAATTCCACGAGCGGATGGGCATGGACAAGACCGTGGCTCCCCGTATCCTGTGGCTCACAGCCGAGCGTGTGGTTCGCGAAGGGTTGGCCGACAACGCAAAAGGCAAGGGAGTTTCCATTCCCACTCGCCGGTACAAGGTGGCCAGCTTTTTCGCGAAGATCCTGCCCGCCAAGCTCACATCTGGTCCACGGCGCCGTCCACTGGCCGGTTAGAGGCGACTCGTTAGCGGCGCCGCTGGACCACCACCGCCGTCGCGATCCCTACCGTTGCTCCCACGAAAGTTTCAATCGCGCGTTCGGTCACGAGCACCCCGGGGTTTATGGGTGCCGCGAGTTGCCCGACCAGAAGGATCACGGGCGTGAAGAACACCATGGCCCAGCCGTAATGCCTGGCCATGAACAGTTCGGTGGGGAATTGGCAAAGGATCACCACCGCGGCGAGCACCACAGCGGCGTGGCCTGGAAAGTACTGCAACGGCGACAGCGGGCCCGGGAAGAGTACGACGGCGACCACCGCCAACCCGAGGAACGTCCCCACGATGCGGTGGATACCACGGTGGACGCGGCTGGGCAGGTCCGCGCCGGCAAGCGGAACAGCCGCGGCAGCCATGGCCCAGTGCGGGTGGCCGCTGCCGGTAAGGACGCCGATAATGCCTGTGACGCCCACAGCCAATAAGTAGCGTGCGGCATGTACCAGGCCCGCCCGGTTCAGGGGGCCGCGGAGCAAGGAAATATTTCGGGTGGCACCCGCCAGCCACGTCCGCCGTCGGAACCAGCCGGCAAAGCCGATCACCACGGAGAAGGCGGCGGAGGCCGCTGCGATGAGTACCGCGACGGCCCAGGGGACATTCGTTGGGACGGAAGCGCAGGCACCCAGCGCCAAGATGCCGAAGAAGGGCCCGATGGGTTTGAGCCGCACTGCGTCCGCATACAGTGACCCGACTCCAGCGAACAGTGCCTCTACCAGCACCAGCCACCAGGAATTGATGTGATTGACCGATAGGGCCACCCCAATGCAGACGCCACCAAGGAGCATCGCAGCGGCTTGGCCTTGGTGCTTAAGGCGGAGTTGGTGGGATTCATGGCGGCCGTACATGCCTGTCAGTGCGCCGAAGACCGCGTACATCATCAACTCGGGCCGCCCGACCAAGACCAGGAAAACCCCCGGCACGGCAACGCTGACAGCAACCCTCAGGGCCGAGAGCTTGTCGTTGTTCGCCGGGCCCATCCTGTACAGATCGCGGGCATGCCCCAGGAACGTCGGCACGGGTACACCGCCAATCATTGTGGGTCGTGAGCGCATTGTGGGTGGTGAGCGTCGTTGCCTGTTACGAAAACTATCAGGATCGTGCGTGGCGATGCCATCGGGCATTCACAACCCGTAGCAAGCGTGCGGCGCAGGCGGCCCCGGGTCTGGGAAGATCAAGATATGCCAGTAGCTTTCGTCTGCCGCACCCGCTCCTCCATGTCGCCGCAAGAGCTCTTTGATCTCTCCCGCAACATCGACGCCCATGTCGGGTCCATGACGCGGAGCCGGGAGAAGGCAATCGGTGGCGTTACCTCGGGACTGATCTCCGAAGGGCAGACCGTCACATGGCAGGCATGGCACCTCGGAGTGAGGTTCCGCATGACCAGCCGCATCGTAAGGATGGATGCACCGGCGTCGTTCTCTGACGAGCAGGTGAAGGGCCCCTTCAAGTACCTCCGGCACACGCACGAGTTCCGGCCCGACGGCAGCGGGACCCTCATGGTGGACACCGTGGAGTTCGCCGCGCCCTTCGGGCCGCTGGGCAGGTTGGTGGAGAAGTTGGTCCTGGCCCGCTACCTGCAGAACCTCATCGAGAAACGCAACGAATTCCTGGTGGGGCAAGCACCGGACGCCCACCAATGATCCGGTTAGCGCATGCGGACGACCTGGTCATCATGCAGCAGATTGAACGGGCCGCCGGAGAGACCTTCCGGAACTTGGGGATGGACGCCATCGCCGATGACCAACCGTTCTCCGTGGAGAAGCTGAACAGCTACGCAAACGCCGGCCGGGCATGGGTGTACGTCGACGGGCTCGACTATCCGCTGGCCTATTTGCTGGCCGACGTCGTGGACGGTGACGCACATGTTGAACAGGTCAGCGTCCACCCGGATCAGGCACATCAAGGCCTGGGCCGGGAACTGCTGGACGCCGCCCGGATTTGGGCCAGGGGCCACGGGATGCGCCGACAGACACTCAGCACTTTCCGCGATGTGCCGTGGAACGCCCCGTATTACAGGCGCCTGGGGTTCGACGTGCTCGACGCCGGCAGCTGGGGACCGGAGCTCGCTCGCCTGATGAACCACGAGGCTGACCTGGGGCTGACCCGTTGGCTGCGGGTGGCGATGTGGCGGCCCGCGGTTCCACCGGGTCGCTAATCGGCCACCAACTCCACCTCGTAGCTGTCGGTATTAAGAAGGTACGCGGCGTAATGATCGGGACCGCCGGCGTGCGGGTACTTTGACTCGAACATCTCATACCAGCCGGCATCGGCACCGAGCGCCCGGATCCTGTCCACGTTTTCCCGTGTGCCCGCATGGAAAGCCACGTGATTTACGCCCGGATCGGTGCGACGATGCGCGGTGCCGGTGATGGCGTCTGTTTGTTCCACCACGACGTACGTGCCATTGAGCTTCCAGCTGCATCCGGTGGGCCATTCCTGGAACGGCTGATAGCCCAGTTCGCCCAGGAGCCACCCCCACTCATCGCGGGCACGCTCAAGAATCGGTACCCAGATTTCAAGGTGGTGGATGGACCCTACAGGTCCCGTAGCAGCAGTGTCTCGCATGCGCCGAGTCTACGAGGTCCGTGCCCGTTCCACATCGGCAGCACTGTGGAGATCGCCGCGTGCTTGGAGACCGGCGATGACGCCATCGACATCAGCCGGAGCCCTGTTTTGGCTGAGTTTGGTCTTCGCCTCCACCCTGCTGATCACGAGTTCGACGCCGACAATCGCCCTTAGCTGCCCGGCGATGAACCGTTCGGGTGCTTCGTCCACAGTCCAAGGGTGCTGCATCTGCGCTTCGTGTTTGTCGGTCAAGCGCCGCACATGCCGGGCGAGCCAGTCGACGTCGTCGTGTATCACGAGCTCGCCGTAGACGTGCGCGGTGGAGTAATTCCACGTTGGCACCACGCGGCCATGCTCAGCTTTGGAGGCATACCAAGATGGCGAAATGTAGGCATCCGCACCTTGCAGGATCATGAGCGCCTCTCCCGTGACGGGGGCCGACCACTGGGTGTTGTTGCGGGCCATATGCGCCTGCAGGGCTCCGTGCTCACCGATCGTGGGGTCGTAGGCGAACGGCAGCAGGGTGGCAAGCAAGCCGCTCGGCGACATCGTGATGAGGTTGGCGGTGCCGGAGTTGAGGAGCAGGGAGTCAACGGCTTCAGGGGAGGCGGCGAAATGCGCGGGGGTGTACATGGAGGCGTCCTTTCAGGGGGCAAATAGCTTCAAGGGGATGTCATGAGTTCGACGGCGGCCCAAGCCTCACGCGGACAGCAGCACCAGCACAGAGGATCACCGCGAGGCCGCCCACCACGGTGGTCCAGGTCATCGGCTCGCCGAGCAGCAGGCCGGCCCATGCGATGCTCAACACTGGCTGGACCAGTTGGATCTGGCTGACCTGCGCCATGGGCCCGATGGCCAATCCTCGGTACCAAGCGAAGAAGCCCAGGAACATACTCACCACACCGAGATAAGCGAAGGACAACCATTGGGCGGGCGAAGCGGAAGGAGCTCCCGCACCAAGGGAAACAATTGTCAGCAGGATCATCACCGGAGAAGCCACCACCAACGCCCAGGAGATGGTTTGCCACGCTCCGAGCTCCCGGGCCAGCAAGCCGCCTTCCGCGTAACCGATGGCGGCAGCCACCACTGCACCGAGCAGCAGCAAGTCCGCCCAGTGGAGTGAGCCGAAGCCGCCGGACTGGACCAAGGCGAACACGAGGGCCGCGATCACGCCGATTGCTGTCAGGACCCAGAACAGAGGACGTGGGCGTTCACGGCCCCGGATCACAGCTACTGTTGCCGTGGCTGCAGGCAGTAGCGCGATGACCACGGCCCCATGGCTGGCGCTGGTGCTTTTCAGGGCGAAAGTAGTGAGCAGGGGGAATCCGGCAACAATTCCGCCCGCGACAACGGCCAAGCGGAACCACTGCGAACCGGCGGGAAACCGTTGCTTGGTCAAGCCGAGCGCCAGCGCTGCCAACAAAGCCGCGACCACGGCCCGGCCCGCGCCGATGAACAGCGGGGACATTCCTTCCACAGCCACGCGGGTTAGCGGCACAGTGAAGGAGAAGGCCACGACGCCGAGCAGGCCCCACCAGATTCCGGTCGACGTCCGGGTGGATACCACTGGCTGCGAAAGGTAAGTAGCGCTACTATTGATATTCATGAACAACGATAGCAGTTCCCGAATCGCCTTGCGCGTCAAAGAGTGGATCGCAGGGGCGGCGCCGGGAGCCAAGCTGCCATCCACCAGGCAACTTGTGGCTGAATACCAAGCGAGCCCGGTAACGGTCCAGAAGGCCCTGAGGACGCTCACGGCACAGGGCTTGATCGAAAGCCGTCCCGGTGTGGGAACCTTCGTGCGCGCTTACCGGACGGCGAGGCCGTCGGATTACGGGTGGCAAACTGCGGCCCTGCGCTCGGCGCAGGTAGCCCGGCCACTCAACTCAGCCGCAATGCGCAGTGCCTCGAACGACATCATCGCGTTCCACTCCGGCTACCCGGCCCGGGAACTATTGCCGGAGCGCCTCGTTCGGGCCGCGCTCACCCGCGCAGCAAGGGGAGACGCGGCACTGTCCCGCCCGCCCGCGCAAGGGCTTCCCGAGCTGCAATCATGGTTCGCCCACGAACTCAGTGCGTCCACACCGGTGGGCGTCACGCCGCCCCAGCCGAGCGACGTCGTGGTTCTTCCCGGCAGCCAAAGCGGACTCAGCTCCATTTTCCGCGGCCTGGTGGGTCACGGGCAGCCGCTGCTCGTGGAATCGCCCAGTTACTGGGGCGCGTTGCTCGCTGCCGGCCAAGCGGGCGTTAACGTCATTCCGGTCCCCAGCGGTCCGGATGGGCCGGATCCGGATGAACTGGCCAGGGCTTTCGAGGAATCAGGCGCGCGGCTGTTTTATGCACAGCCCAATTTCGCCAACCCCACGGGTGCACAATGGTCCGCCAAACGCGGCGAAGAGGTGCTGCGGATTGTGCAGCAACACGGGGCGTTCCTTGTGGAGGACGACTGGGCCCATGACTTCGGCATCACCGCGCCGTCCGTTCCCATCGCTGCCAAGGACGATTCCGGCCACGTGGTGTACATTCGCTCGCTGACCAAGAGCGTCTCGCCATCCATCCGCATCGCTGCGATCATCGCGCGCGGCCCAGCCCGTGAGCGGATCATGGGCGCCCAGGCTGCTGAGTCCATGTACGTCAGCGGCCTGCTCCAAGCCGCAGCGCTCGACGTCGTCACGCAACCCGGCTGGCAGACCCACCTCCGCGGCCTCAGCCACCAGCTGCAGTCCAGGCGCGACCTCCTGGTCACGAGCCTCGCCGAACACGCCCCGGAGGCGCACCTCAGCCACCTGCCCAAAGGCGGCTTGAACCTGTGGTTGCGGATGCCGGACGGGTTCGACGTCGAACAACTCACCAAGGACTGCGAGGCGGCCGGGGTGCTCATTGCCGCCGGAACCGAGTGGTTCCCCGCCGAACCGGAAGGACCCTACATCAGGCTCAACTACGCCGGCTCCAATCCGGGCGCCTTCCCGGAAGGCGCCCGGATCATCGGCCAGGCGGTACGGGGCTTGCTGGCCGTATAGGCGAGGCCGCCGTCGAGCGCTTCCTATGTGGAGGCGAGATCCTTGGTGCCGTTGCCAAAGGCGGAATCGTCGATGGGGCGGCCGTCGAACGGCATCTGGTCCAGGTTGATGAGCGGGTTGGTATCCTGCGTCGCCACAAGCTCCCTGGCCTCCGCCGCGGTGTCCACGCTGGGCATCGATCCCGGCAGCGGGCGCTGGGCTGATTCGCGGAGGAAGTAGATCGCGATCGCACCAACGATTGACGTGGCCATCAGGTAATACGCCGGCATCATGTCATTGCCGGTTCCCTCGATGAGTCCCTGCACGATGAACGGGGTGGTGCCCCCGAAGATTGCTACCGAGAAGTTGTAGGCGATCCCCATTCCGCCGTAGCGGCTGGACGTGGGGAACAGGGCCGGCAGCGCAGAAGCCAGGTTGGCCACATAGAACGTGACCGGGAAAGCCACCAGCGCAAGCCCTGCCAAGGTGGACCAGATCTCCCCGATCCCGATCAACATGAAGGCCGGGATGGCGAAGACGATAGTGCTGCCTGCGCCGATCCACAGCACGGGACGGCGCCCGATACGGTCCGAGAGCTTACCCGTGAGCGGGATGCACACTGCCATGATCACGAGGACAGGGATGGTCAGCAGGGTGCCGTGGACGGGGTCGTAACCCTTGGAATCGGTGAGGTACGTGGGCATGTAGGAAGTCAGCGCGTAACCCACGGTGTTGGCTGCCGCTGCGAGGATCATGGCCAGCACGATCTGGCGCCAGTATGCCTTGATGATTCCCACCGGGCCCTTGGCGACGGCGACGTCCTGCGAGGCTGCGTCCTTGGCGAGGGCTTCCTGCGCATCCAAGGTGGCTTGGAATTGGGGGGATTCCTCAATTTTGCTCCGGAAGTACACTGCGATGACTCCCAGCGGGCCGGCAATGAGGAACGGAAGCCGCCAGCCCCAGTCCTCCATCACGGACTGTCCCATGGTGAGCTGCAAGACCGAAACCAGGGCGGCGCCCAAGGCAAAGCCGATGTAGCTGCCCATATCCAGGAAGCTGGCGAAGTAGCCGCGGCGCTTGTCCGGGGCGTACTCACTGACGAACGTGGTGGCGCCGGCGTACTCGCCACCGGTGGAGAAACCTTGGATGAGCTTGAGGATGACCAGCAGCGCGGCAGCCCAAATGCCGATCTGCGCGTACCCGGGCAAAAGGCCGACGGCGAACGTGCTGGCCGCCATCAGCATCAGGGTGGTTGCGAGGACCTTTTGCCGGCCCACCTTGTCGCCCAGCCAACCGAACACAACGCCGCCAAGCGGGCGTGCCAGGAAGGTTGCTGCGAAGGTTCCGAGCAGGAAGAGCGTCTGGACCGACTTGTCCGCTTCCGGCAGGAAGACGGGTCCCATGGTGGTGATGAGGTACCCGAACACGCCGACGTCGTACCACTCCATCGTGTTACCGACGATCGTGCCGCCGAGGGCTTTGCGCAGCATCGGCTTGTCCACCACGTTGACGTCGGATTCTCTCAGCCGGCGCTTGGGAAGGAGCTTAATTTTCTTGGAGTTCTTTACTGGGTTCCCAGGGTTGGGCAAACCGGGGGTAGGGCTCGCCGATCCTTGATTCCCGGCGGCGTTCCTTGCGCCGTTCGGGGAGACGGTGTTGCTTTGGTCTGTGGGCATTTGGGCTGCTCCTAGGGAGGTCATTTGCTTGCGACTTCTGCTGCCCCGCTCTGGGCAGGGTTTCAATTTTACGGGGTTGGATGGAAAAACCCGAGTTGAGATCCGATTTTTAGGCTGTTTAAGGGTGCAAATTGCCTAGTTGTGTTGCATCTCATTGCCCTCTTTTGCCCTGCGACGGCGCGGAAGTCGGGTGATTTTTGCCCTTCAGGGCACCTTGTTGCCAAATTGTTGAGCTGAGCCCACCATATGGGCCGGTTTAGCCTCTAAAACTGTTGATTGCAGGTAGGGAGGGGACGGTTCCCACTACCACCGTGGCGTCGAGATCTTCGTCCGTGACCACGTCCGCCACCAAGCCCGCCCGGGTCATGATTCCGGCAGTTTCGGGCGCCTGCCGCCGCGAAGACTCGATCAGGAGCGAACCACCCGGCGCTAACCACTCAGCCGCCCCGAGCGCGATCCGGCGCTGCACATCCAAACCGTCAGCGCCGCCGTCGAGCGCCACCATCGGCTCGTGGAGCCGTGCTTCCGGGGGCATCATGCTGATGGAGCCGGTCGGGACGTACGGTGCGTTCGCCAGGAGGAGGTCCACCTTGCCGAGGAGTTCCCGTGGGAGGGCCGCGAAGAGGTCGCCGTGGAAGACGCGCCCGCCGCGGGCTTCAACATTTCGTCGCGCGCATGCAACCGAGGCGGGATCAATATCGGCCGCGTAGAGCTGGCAGATACCGAGTGCGTCGGAAACGGCCGCACCGATGGCCCCGGAGCCACAGCAAAGGTCGACGACGACGGCGCCCGGTGTGGCAAGCAATGCCGCGTGGGTGACCAGCAACTCAGTGCGACGCCTCGGCACAAAGACGCCTGGACCCACCATGATGCGGCTGCCGCAAAAATCAACCCATCCCACGATGTGTTCCAAGGGCAATCCGCGTACCCGTAAGTCCACAAGCCGGGACAATTCCTCTGGGTCATGTGCGGCGTCGAGGAGGACCTGGGCTTCTTCCTCCGCGAAAACGCAGCCCGCGGCACGGAGGGTGGTGACGATCGACGTTGTCCGGATCACGAGTGCAATGCTAATCGAAGGGGTTCACAAACGTCCCGGAGTTTCGTTAGGGTATGAAGCATGGGAACACTGATTTTTGAGTAGACCGGCCGTGCCCTCCCAAGGAGGACGCCGCCGCCTAACAGAAGACAAAAATCCATGCCTGTTGAGGCTTGCCTCCATGCCGTTCCCGTTGTCGACGACTTCTTTTTGAACCGAAAACGCCACGGGATACGTGTCTCATCAGGACTCACACACTTTAGGAGTCCAAATGACTGCCAACCCTTCCGACAATAAGAACCAAGCTGCTACCGGTGGGATTAAATCCAAGCTCACCGATGCCCAAAAGGCGATGCTCGCCAGCAAGTCCGGCGGCGGAGCACCAGCCGGTTGGCAAAGCACAGGCAAGGGGCACAAGCCCACATCGGCCAGCGGCAAGCAGGCAAAGACGGAGAAAAAGGTCCGCTGGTAGACCCACCGGACAGGACACTGGAGAGAGGAAGAGTCATGACCGCGAATCATGAGCCGGAGAACATCGATGCCGGATTGGCGCGTCACCTGGCCGAGTCCATGGGGCAGGCCCCCATGCCTGCACCGGCAACCATTGCCTTGGCTTTAGGCAATGACCAAGGAGCGCCGTGGCCGGATGGGAAAGGTAAGCACCGGCACCACTTGGGTTCCGGGTCCGACCCGGGCCATGGACGCTTGGGCCAAGGCGCGGCGGTGACGGCAGTCCACCGGACCAGCCGCCCCCAAATGCCGCACTCCTCCTAGCCGCAACCCCAAGCGCCGCCCCACCCAACTAAGTCGCGACCCAACTAAGTCGCGACCTAGTTGGGTGGGACGACGTCCTTTGGCGTCTTGTCCGTTCGCCAACCGCGCCACACGGGATGGCGTAGCCGCCCGGGACCGGTCCAGTTGCCGAACGCCACCTCTGCTACGAGGTCAGGCCGCACCCAACGGGCACCGGCAGCGTCCTCACGCGGGATGTCTGCGAATGGCGTCTCACTGACCGTGCGCGACTCGAGCGTTGCCTGGATCTCACGGAGCTGCCAGTCCTTGAAGCCCGTTCCCACCCGTCCCACGTAGCGAAGTTTGGCGCCGTCGGGGATGCCCAGCAGCAGGGAACCGATGGTGCCGCTCCGCGCTCCGGACCCCGGCCGCCAACCACCCACCACCACTTCCTGGCTCTGCTCCAGCTTGAGTTTGATCCAGGACCTGCTGCGGCGCCCCACTACGTACCGGCTGTCGGCCTTCTTTGCCATGACGCCCTCAAGGCCCAGTTCCCCCGCGCTCTTCATGAGGTCATCCACGTCGTGCTCCAGAACGGCCGATACGTGCAGCGGGCCGTCATCCTCAAGGTCCTCCGTAAACGCCGACAGCCTGTCCCGGCGCTCGCGGTACGTCAGGCCGGTGAGGTCGGCGCCGTCGTCGTACAGAAGGTCGAACAGCATGAGCTGCACGGGCACCGAAGCCCGCGCGCGTTCTATGTCTGCGGTTTTGACCAGGTTCATCCTCAACTGCAGGCGCCCGAAGTCGGGCACCGACCCCTTGCCGAGGGCCACGATCTCGCCGTCCGCCACGAAGTCCCCGTCGGGCCACAACCCGCGGTCCGTGAGCTCGGGGTAGGCTGCCGTGAGATCGTTACCGTTACGGCTCGTCAACCGGATCCCGCCGTCGGTACCCGTGATGACAGCCCGTATACCGTCCCACTTCAACTCAAAGAGCCAACCCTTTCCGCGCGCGTCGGCTACCGTGCCCGCAGTCGCCAGCATGGGGGCGTAGTCCGGCATTGGTTGGGGTGCTGGCTTCTTGTCCGGCGGAATAGTTTTCGACGGCGAAGGCCGGGCTTTTGTGACGGGTGTTGGGTGACGTCCTCCGGGCTGGTCCTTCATCAAGTGGATGAGCCACCGGTCTCCGGTGTTGATCAGCGCCAGGCGCTTGGTTCCGCCCAGGCCACCTCCGGGTTGGCCGGTCAGCGTGGCAATCACCTCCTTGCCGTCCCGCCATTTTTCGCAGGTGAACTCGCCACTGTCCCAGATGCTGACCGTTCCGGCGCCATACTCGCCGTGAGGAATCACCCCCGCGAAGTTCGCGTAATCCATGGGGTGGTCCTCGGTATGGACCGCCAGATTGTTCCGGTCAGGGGTCTCCGGGACGCCTCGTGGCAGGGCCCAGGACACCAGGACGCCTTCATGTTCCAGCCGGAAGTCCAGGTGGAAGCGCCGGGCATGGTGCTCCTGGATGACGAAGATTCCGCCGGCCGGAGGGGGATCGCCTGCTTTCGGTTGCTCGGATGATGCGACGGCGGACGCCTTTGAAGAAACAGCAGACGACGCCGGAAAAGGTTCGGGTGTCTTCTTCGGATCGCGCATGCCAACGTACTTGGCGAGACGGCTCTCCACGGTCACCACCCTCTCACGCGGTGTTGCCGAGCCTACGGATGCATGGCCCCCGCCCGCGCCGTCGTCGTCAGCGTCTTCGCCGTGGGGCGGCAGGTGCCGTTCGGAGATAGGGGCAAAAAGGTCCTTGCCGGTTCTGACGCGCTTCATGACAGCGGCGTAGTCGAGGTGGTCCAGAGTTGGCGAGGCGAGTTCGCGCCACGTGCGCGGCGCCGCCACGGTGGGGTGTGCCTTGCCTCGGAGGGAGTAGGGCACGATGGTGGTTTTGTTGCCGCTGTTCTGGCTCCAATCCACCAGGACCTTCCCGTGCCGGAGCGACTTTTTCATATCGCTGACCACGAGATCGGGGTGGTCCGATTCCAGCGAGCGGGCGAGTTCGTGAGCGAAGGCGGAGACGTCCTCGGAGCGTAGTGTCCCGTCCAAGCCGGTGTACAGGTGGATGCCTTTGCTGCCGCTGGTCACAGGAACCGGCTCCATCCCCATGTCCTGGAGGATGGAGCGTGCCAGCTTGGCAACTTCGACGCATTCGGGGAGTCCTGCGCCAGGACCGGGGTCCAGATCCAAGACGAAGCGATCGGGCCGGAGCGGTTTTCCGGACGGATCCACCTGCCACTGCGGAACGTGGATTTCCAACGACGCGATCTGGGCCATCCACGTGAGCGTTGCAAGATTATTGACCAATGGGTAGTCGTTGACATGGTCAGAGTGCTGGATGGTTGCGCGAGGAATCCATTTGGGTGCTGATTCCTCCAAGTTCTTCTGGAAAAACACCTGGCCAGGGTGCGCAACGGTGCCCACTCCGTTGACCCAGCGCTTGCGGGTGACCGGACGGTTCGCTGCGGCAGGGATCAGGAAAGGCGCCACGGCCGCGTAGTACTCGAGCACTTCAGCCTTGGTGGTGCCGGTCTCCGGGTAAATGATTTTTCCCAGATTAGTGAGGGTCAGTTGGTGCCCCTCGACGGTCACCCGCTCCTGCTGCTTGCCTGCCACCTCTTCTCCTCTGCTGCTATGTGCTGTTGACTGGGTGCATGAGGGCCATCTGGAAGGGATCTATCGCGTTCGGTCTGGTCAACGTACCAGTGAAGCTTTACAGCGCCACGGAAGATCACGATATTAGCTTGCACCAAGTCCACAATGAGGACGGCGGGCGCATCCGTTATCAGCGTAAATGTGAGATTTGCGGCGAAGTTGTTGCTTATGAGGACATCGACAAAGCGTATGAGGAAGACGGCCGCACGGTGGTCCTCACCTCCGCTGAATTGAAATCCCTGCCCGAGGAAAACAGCCGCGAAATCGAAGTGGTGGAGTTTATCCCCGCTGAGCAGTTGGATCCGATCATGTACGAGCGAAGCTATTTCCTGGAGCCGGACTCCAAATCTCCCAAGGCTTACATGCTGTTGCGGCAGACTCTCGAAGATACTGACCGGATAGCGATCGTGCAGTACGCCCTGCGCCAAAAGACCCGCCTGGGTGCACTCCGGGTTCGTGGAGATGTGCTGTTGCTGCAAGCGCTGTTGTGGGGCGACGAGGTTCGGGAAGCCAAGTTCCCTTCCCTGGAGACGGACATCAAGATCACGGACAAGGAGATGGAGATGTCTTCGGCCTTGGTGGATTCCATGGCCCACGACTTCGATCCGGACGAATACACGGATGATTACCAAGCACAGTTGAAGACCCTGATCGAAGCCAAGCTGGAGAAAGGCGAGGCCCTGGATACCGAGGCCACCTTCGGCGCCGTCGAGGGCGACGGGGAGGGCGGGGACGTTATCGACCTCATGGAAGCCCTCAAACGGAGCTTGGACAAGAAACGTGGCAAGGAAAAGGCGTCCGACGACGACGCTGCCGCCGAGAAAGCTGCCAGCAAACCCAAGGCGCGGGCGAAGAAAAAGGCATGACCCGGCGTCGTACTTGAAACTAGGCTGCTACCTGGTTGGGCGAACGGACTCAGTGGTTCCGCAACATCGAAATAAGGTCGGATTTCTTCTTGTCGGAATAACCTTTGATGCCTAATTCCTTGGCGCGGGACTTCAGCTTGGCAACGGTCCAATCGTCGTAATCGCCGGCCTTTCCACCTTTGCGGCCTACTTCCTTGCGTCCTTGGGCCGCAGCCGCATTGGAGATGCGGGCAGCTTTCTCTTTCGACGCGCCATCCTCCCGGAGTTCTTCATAAAGCTCGGGATCTTTCAGGCTTGGGTTTTTCTTTTGCGGCATCTTCTTGTTCCTTCCCAGCAGCGGTTTATGGTTTCTGCGCAGTTCTAGGGTTCTGGCGCAGGGGTGTGGCCCTCGCCCTCGTCCCGGGCGCGGTGTTGCAACCACAACGGCAGGCCCACCACAAAAACGAGCACCACCAACAGAATGCAGCCGCCGGCCACCAATCCCGCAGTCCTGCCCACGGTCACGTCAAAGACCAAGGAGGCTGAGCCGGTAATCAGGATGGCAACACCGGCCAGCGCCCACTTGGTGATGATGTCGGCGCTGGAAACGAGGACGGCCTTGAGCCCGCGCCGGAAAAGCCTGCGGTGGACACTGACCGGCAGAACGATGAGGACCGTGGTCAGAGCAGCGGTCATCACGTTGAAGAGGTACAGCGTCCTCTGCCATTCGTCCAGGGTCGCGAAACGCGTTTGAAAAGGCAGTGTCAGCAGGAAGCCGCCCAGGATCTGCACCCCGGTTTGCAGGACGCGCAATTCCTGGATCAACTCCATCCAGTTACGGTCCATTCGTTCTTCCGTGGACTCGTCCCGTCCGGTCCGCGGGACCTGTTCAGCCTCAGACATCGTCTGCTCTCCGCCGTCTCGTATCGGTGCCAGACACGAAAGGGCTGCCCCGGCGTGCAGTTCGACTGCGGCTCGGACAGCCCTTACGGCCGGCGTTGGTTTATACGGTGTGGCCCCGGCGGCCTGACACGTAGTTCAGGATCCAACCGATGACCGCGACGACCAAGAGGACGATTCCCACCCACAGCAGCCAGCTCACTGCTTGGGCGAACCCGCCAACGAGGAGAAGGACAATCGCAACAATGCCAGCAATAATCAGAAGCGTATTCATGGTCAGCACATTCCTTTCCGGGGGATCTTCAACCTTTGTCTCGGTCCCCGATGATGCGTTCCCTTTTACTTCGGTTCCATATTTTCGGAGCCCTCGGTGCGAATAAACTCCCCGCGGGCTTTATCGTTTCCACGAATCGACGTTTTCCCTAACGGAAGTTCGCCGGTCGTGAACAGCAACCACACTTCATTGTACTACTAAGGGTCCTTATGAAAGGCTGGGGGGAGTCGTCATTTGATGATCGGGCGGTTGCCAAGGATTTCGCTGGCAACGCTATTCGCTCGCATGACCGTCCACGAGAGGAACACCATGAAAGCGTCGCAACAGCTCGCAGACAACCTTCAAATCGTCCTGACGGACCTGATCGAGCTCCAACTCCAGGGCAAGCAGGCTCACTGGAACATTGTGGGCCCTAACTTCCGGGACTTGCACCTGCAATTGGACGAGCTCGTCCTGGCCACCCGCCAGTTCGCGGACGACACTGCGGAGCGGATGCGCGCCCTCCACGCCCTCCCGGACGGGCGCAGTGCCACGATCGCCCAGGGCACCCGCTTGGAGGAGTTCCCGGCCGGATTGGTCAACACCAAAAAAGCCGTCAGGTTGGTGACGGACCGCGTTGAACGTGCCGTGCAGACCATGCGGGATGTCCACGACGAGGTCGACGAAGAAGACCCCACGACGGCGGATCTGTTGCATGCGTTTATCGCCCGGCTGGAGCAGCTTGTTTGGATGATCAATGCCGAGATCATGAGTGCCGACACCGCCGTCACGGACCCGGACGAGGCCTAGGCATAGCGGAATCCGGCTAACGCGAACGGCTGAGCGGCATGCCCCGGCTACGGCGCAGCGACCTTTCCAAGCCCGGCATAATACGCCGGAAAGCCGGCAAGGGATTCAGCTACAGGCACCCTGACGGATCACCGGCCAGTAAGGAGGATCGCCAGCGCATTAACGCGCTGGCGATCCCGCCTGCCTGGACCGACGTCTGGATCAGCCCTTTCGAGCACGGCCACATTCTGGCAACGGGGGTGGATGGTGCAGGCCGGAGCCAATACATCTACCATCCGCGCTGGCGCGAACAGAAGGACGCTGAAAAGTTCATCCGCGCCGCACAGTTGGGGTTGGTCCTGCCCTCGGTGAGACGCAACGTAACCGTCCACCTGCAGGACAGCACCTCGCCGCGGCAACAAACCCTCGCCGCCGCTGTCCGCCTGATGGACCTGGGGGCCCTCCGGGTGGGCTCCGAAAGCTACATGAAGCAAAACGGTTCTTACGGGCTGACCACTCTTCGGTGCCGTCACGCGCGCGTTGATGGAGCCGACGTCTATCTGAAGTTCCGCGGTAAGAGCGGGCACCTTTGGGATACCTCGATCCACGATCCTGCGCTGGCCGCCTTTTTGGAGCCCCTCGCGGAACGTCCCGGCAAGGAACGCTTGCTTGCTTTCCAAGCCAACGGTTCGTGGGTATCGGTGGATGCCTCCATGATCAATGAATACCTGCGGGGCATCGCAGGGGCTGCATACACTTCCAAGGATTTCCGCACGTGGAAAGGGACTGCCGCAGCTGCGATATGCCTGATCAAGTCGGGCCACAAGGGCACCCCAAGGCAAGCTATAGTGCGGGCCATCAAGGAGGCTTCGGAGCTTTTGGGTAATACGCCGTCAGTAGCGCGGTCGTCCTACGTGGACCCGCGGATCATTGAGGCCTATCTCGACGGCGGACTCCAGGATGTGAAGCCAACGGAAGCTTCCATCGCCGCGTTCCTCAACGGTGTGGATGACTGAGGCCTTGACGGACAGCAAGTGGGCTGACGGACAGCAAGGGGGCTGACGCAAAGCAAGAGCCTGGGCTGACCCATGCGGGGTCTGCCCAGGCTCCTGCCTTACGCCTTGGTTGGCCGAGCGGTCGCGGGACCGAGCGGCCGAATGCCGCCAGCGCCCGGCGAGCTATTCGGCGTCGTGGTCCGTTTCGAGAATCTTCACCAGGCTGTCCAGTGCTTCGTCAGCTCCTTCGCCTTCAGCGCGCAGCACCACGACGTCGCCGTGTGCGGCACCCAAGCTCATCAACGACAAGATGCTTGCGGCATCCATGGCGTCGTCGGCGGGCTCGCCTTGGCGGGCAATGGTGACCTCGACATCCAGGTCGCCTGCTGCTTCTGCGAAGATGGCGGCCGGCCGGGCATGGAGGCCGACGCGGCTTGCGATGGTGGCTGTACGTTCAGGCATTGGTGCTCCTTTGTAAGTGAACGGTCTTTGTTGGGAAGTCTAGACGCTGACGGTAGCTGCCGTCGGCGCTGTTTCCGACTCTACGGGCTTCTTGACGGCCCAGCGCTTGAGGGCGATGACCAAGAGTGCGGTGATGACCACTCCCACAGCAATGGACAGGAAGAACAGCAGGAAGTTGTCGATCGCGAAGAAGACGAACAGGCCACCGTGGGGAGCCTTTGACGTGACTCCGAAGGCCATGGACAGCGCGCCTGTGACTGCGCCTCCCACCATGCTGGCCGGGATGACGCGCAGGGGATCGGCCGCGGCAAACGGGATGGCACCCTCAGAGATGAACGAGGCTCCCAGAAGCCAGGCTGCCTTGCCGTTCTCACGTTCTGCGAGGGAGAAGAGCCTCTTGTCGAGGACGGTTGCGAGGGCCATTGCGAGCGGGGGAACCATGCCTGCCGCCATTACTGCTGCCATGATTTGCCATGGTGCCTGGTTGGTGACGGACGCAGCGCCGAGCCCGGCTACCGCGAAGGAGTACGCGACCTTGTTGACGGGACCGCCGAGGTCGAAGCACATCATGAGGCCCAGGATGATGCCGAGAATGATGGCGCCGGCCCCTGTGAGGCTGGAAAGGCCTGTGTTCAGGGCCTTGGTCAATGCCACGATGGGTGCGCCGAGTATCAAGAACATGAGGCCGGATGCCACGAGGGAGGCGATCAAGGGGATGATCACCACGGGCATCAGGCCGCGAAGCCAGCGCGCCACATTCAGCCTGCCCAGTTGGTGTGCGACGTAGCCTGCCAGGAGGCCGCCCACGATGCCGCCGAGGAAGCCGGCGCCCATGAATCCGGCCACTGCACCGGCGACGAAGCCCGGGGCAATGCCCGGACGATCAGCGATGGCATAGGCAATATATCCGGCAAGTGCGGGCACCAAGAAGCCGAGGGACAAAGCCCCGATCTTGAACAGGACAGCGCCCAGGTAGGCGCCAAGGGGACCCCAGGCGTTGTCAGGGAAAGCTGTTGGGAGATTGAAGATGCTGTTCTCCACCACGATCTTGTCCGCGAAGCCCGTGATCAAGTACCCGCCCATGAGGAAGCCCAGTGCGATGAGCAAACCTCCACCGGCAACGAACGGAATCATGTAACTGACGCCGGTCAACAGGGCACGCTTCAGCTTCTGGCCGATGTGCTCGCTGCCTTCTTCCTGGGCACGCTCGGCCTGCTCTTCGGCGCCAAAGTGCGGCACGCGGCGTGCGCGGGGGTCATCTGCAGCGGCGAGGGCTTCCTGGACCATCTTGGTGGGCTCGTCGATGCCACGCTTTACCGGTGCGTTGATGACCGGTTTGCCGGCGAAACGCTCCTTGCCGCGAACATCGACGTCGACGGCGAAGATCACCGCATCCGCGGCGGCGATGATCGCCGGGTCCAGCGGCTTGGCTCCTGAGGAACCCTGGGTCTCGACCTGAAGATCCACGCCCATCTCCTTGGCTGCGGCCACGAGCGAGTCGGCTGCCATGTAGGTGTGGGCGATGCCGGTGGGGCAGGCCGTAACGGCGACGAGGCGCTTGGGTGCTGAAGCAGCGGCTGCTTCGCGCTGCCCTACCACTCCGGGCCCCCCACTCGCGGCTTCACTGGTGCGCGGAGCATCGCTGATGGCGCCATCAACCAGTTCCACGATTTCTTCAGGGGTGGAAGCGGAACGCAGCGCTGCCGTGAAGTCCTTCTTCATGAGGGAACGCGCCAGCTTGGAGAGCAGCTTCAAGTGCTCCTGATCGGCGCCGTCCGGTGCAGCGATGAAGAAAATGATGTCAGCCGGGCCGTCCTTGGCGCCGAAATCCACCTTGTGGGACAGGCGTGCCATGGCGAGGGTTGGTTCCGTCACAGCGGCCGAGCGGCAGTGCGGGATGGCGATGCCACCCGGGACGCCGGTGGCGGTCTTCTGCTCGCGGGCGAAGGCGTCTGCGAAGAGTCCTTCGACCTCGGTGGCGCGGCCGGCGGCGGCAACTTTGCCTGCCAAGACACGGATGACGTCCTCTGGCGAGCCGCCCAGGTTTTGGTCGAGGGTGACCAATTGGGGTGTGATCAGCTGGGTCACTGTGAGTCCTTCTGAAGGGCCGTGATGGTTACGGCATGGGGGGTTGTTTGGTGGACTGCCGGGACAGTGGAGCCCGGCAGCGAAGCAGCAGCGGCACCATGTGCCACGGCTTGACGGAGGCAGTCCTCTGCGGAACCGCCCTGGGTTTGGGCCAACAAGTAGCCGGCAAGGGAAGAATCCCCGGCGCCTACTGTGCTGACGGCCTTAATCGGTGGATGAGTGGCAAGCCACGCACCATCTGCGGTCACCAGCACTGCGCCTTTGGATCCGAGCGTCGCCAGGACGGCACCTACACCGCTGGCAACGACGGCGGCAGCGGCTTGGGCAGCTTTGTCAGGGTCTGCCTCCAGCTGCTCAGCTGTGGAGACGTTGGTGAAGCCGGCCGCGGCGGCGAGCTCGGCAAGCTCTTCCGCGTTCGGCTTGAGGAGGTCCGGCTTCCCTGCCGCATCGCCCACCAAGGCCGCCGCAAGCGGGGCTCCGGAGGAATCGATGGCGATGCCGGGGGCTGCCGTTCCGTTTGCGTCCGACCGGAGCCGGCGCGCAATCGTGGCGTAGAAATCCGCAGGGACTCCTGGTGGGAGGGAGCCTGCGAGGACAACCCAGCTGGCACCACGGGAGCTTTCCAGCAGCAGCCCGATCAGGGCTTCTTGCTGTTCTTCGCTCAATTCCGGGCCGGGTTCATTGATCTTGGTGGTGACCCCATCGGGTTCGGTGAGGGTGACGTTGCTGCGCAGCGCCTGGCCGATGGGCAAGGCAGCAAACGGGACGCCGGCGTCGTGCAGTCCTGAAAGAACCGGATCCGCGGCGGCGCCGGGGAGCACCGCCAAGGTCTTAAGTCCGGAGGCCACGAGCGCCCGGGAGACGTTGACGCCTTTGCCCCCGGACTCCTGGTGAACGGCGACGGCACGCTGCACTTCTCCGCGGACCAGCGCTCCAGGAAGTTCCACGGTGCGGTCCAAGCTGGGGTTGGCGGTCAATGTGACGATCATGCGACCACCACCTCGACGCCGGCCTCTGCCAAGGCTTCTGCCAGGTCCCGGGAAGGTTGCCTGTCTGTAATCAAGGTGTCAACGTCCTTCAAAGTAGCGAACTGGACCAGCGTTTCAGCGTCCAGCTTGGAAGAGTCGGCCAACGCAACCACCCGGCGGCCGGACTTTACGAAAGCGGCTTTTACCGCGGCTTCCTCGGGATCCGGGGTGCTCAATCCGAAGGTCGGGTGGATGCCGTTGGCGCCGATGAAGGCGATATCAGGCCGAAGCCGGTAGGCCGCATCCACGGTGGATTGTCCGACGGCGGCCTGCGTTAGTCCGCGGACGCGCCCGCCGAGTGTCTGGAGGGCAATCCCTTGGGCTGAGGAGAGCTTGCCGGCGATGGGAATGGCGTGCGTAATCACTACGAGCTCGCCGCCCCCAAGGGAAGAAGGAGCCCGCTGGGCCAGGAGGTCCGCGAGGATTTCCGTGGTGGACCCTGCGTCCAACAGGATGCTGGCGCTGGCGCCGGGGACCATGGCCAAGGCAGCGCTTGCGATACGGAGCTTTTCGGATTGGCGCTGGATGGCGCGTTCGAAGATGCTTTCTTCCCGGGTGGTGAGGCGGTCTGTGGGGACTGCGCCACCATGAACGCGACGTAGGCTCCCGGAGTCCTCCAGGGCAGCGAGGTCGCGGCGGATTGTCTCAGTGGTAATGCTGAAGCGCTCAGCGAGGTCCGTGACACTCACCCGTCCGCGCTCTGTGACGAGCTCGGAGATCAGTTGCTGGCGTTCTTCGGCGAACACTTGCCCTCCATTGCGACGAACCGACGAGTCGAACTTCCAATGTGGTGACCAGAGTCACACGAATGTGGAATTGATTGACTATATCTTTGTTTTGGTGGACAAGTCAAGGCATATCAACAAAAACAAAGATTGATCGGTGCGAGCGAGGAAGCACGAAGGCCGAGGGCAAAAAAGCGAGGGCGTGCTGCACTCCCTGAAGTGCGGCACGCCCTCTTTCTTCAGGCCCCGGCGCGGAGCGCCGAGGCCCGGCCTGAAGGGGTGGTGTGTCTATGTGCAGTGAT
The DNA here is from genome assembly GCF_046535135.1 of Arthrobacter sp. SIMBA_036. NCBI lineage: Bacteria > Bacillati > Actinomycetota > Actinomycetes > Micrococcales > Micrococcaceae > Arthrobacter > Arthrobacter sp. SIMBA_036. Next base: position 198,451 of record NZ_JAWRXG010000005.1, on the reverse strand, counting down.
GAGGCCGGCTGCTTACCGGCCGCCGTGGGCTTATGAGTGTGACTGTGGCCTGAGGCGGCTCTGGCGGTCCCGGGGAAACGGTGATGCCGAAATGCGGGGATCGACGCCGGTTCCCGGGTAGTCGATGGGAAGGTTGTCCGGATCCGGCGGGTCCGGTACTTTGTGCTTGGTCGATCCCGGCGCGGCGGCCGCGATCTTGGATTCCGTCCTTTTCGGTTGTGTGTGCATTTGAACTCTCCCGATAGTCATGGGACCTGCCGGTAGGCGCGCCCCGTTGCCTGTTCCCGACGGTTAGTCGGGGATTTCCATGCGGAACCCGCAGTGGCAGCCGAGGATTCGCGTGTTAATGCAGGTCTCATAAAGCTGTTCGGAGGGCCTTGGCCCCAGTGCAAGGAGGCACTGGATGCGACGCAGCTCGTGGCTCTGGGTTTTCATGGGCTCGCCGCAATGAAGGAATTGGCCTCCAAACTGCAGCACCCCTGGCGTGACTCCAGGGCGGTTCAACACCAATGCCACGCGTTGGATGGAGGCAGTGTGCTCATAGGAGTACCGGCAGGCGTTGCACTCGTAAGTCACGTCCACCACGTTGGGCAGGGGCGGGTAATGCGACTGGATGGAATCCACCGAAAGATGCTGGTCGGTGTCGCAGTGCTTGCACCACAGAGGCTCATCCGGCGGCTGCTGTGCTTCGTCCGGAACGCGTGATGCTGGCTGGGCCGGCATGGGTCACCTCTGCAATGGTGCTGCGGGGCGCCCAGCTGCTTGAGCGGAAGAAGGTCCGGTCAATGTTGCATGACCGTAGCTAGATTCTGCACTGAGGTATCCGCGGAAAGCAAGGATTTGCTATCGGCCGAAAAAGACTCGACACTTAGGTCCCGGCAAAAAGTAGACTAAGGCATGGACGAGATGAGCGTTGATTTTGCGGTGCCTGAAGATGTTTCCGCGTCCGATGACATTTCGGTCCCTGAACAGCTGCAGGACCTGGTCATTGACAGCGATGACGTGGGTGGCTTCCTCCATGAGCTTGCTGCATTCTCAGCGGCGGCCGTGTCCGAGGCCGTGGGCTTGGATGTTCTTTGTGGCATCACCTTGAGTCGCCGTCGGCGCACCGCAACGGTGGCCGGCAGTACCCATGAGGCGCGGCTGATTGACCAAGTTCAGCAAGAGTACGGTGACGGTCCGTGCCTGGAAGCGATGCGCCACCATGCCACCGTCCACGTTCCGGATACGTCCAAGGAGGAGAGGTGGCCGGAGTACTGTGGCGTCATCGCAGAGCGGGGCCACATGGCTGCCCTCTGTGTTCCGTTGGAACTTGATGAAGGTGCCACAGCGGCGCTGAACTTCTTTGCGCCGCAAGCCAATGTGTACGACGAGCAAACCATCCGAAACTGCGAAGCTTATGCCTCCCAGGCGGAGCGTTCCCTGAGGTTGGCCGTCCGGATCGGCGTGAAGCAGCAGCACGCGGAAGACCTCAAGGAGGCCATGCAGTCCCGGACCGCCATCGACCTCGCGAGCGGCATCATCATGGGCCAGAACCGGTGTACCCAGGAGGAGGCGTTCCAGATCCTCAAGAAAGCATCGAGCACCCGCAACCTGAAGCTCCGCGATGTCGCCGAGTCTTTGATCAAGTCCGTTTCCAACCGCGCTCCAGTGGCGCACTTTGAGCCGTAACGGAGCCATGCAAGGCCCCTCACTTGTGACGGCCGCCACTCTTGCACTACATTTTAGGTGGGTTAAGCAGATAGCCCTTGGAGTCTCATGACGTGGTGCCATCCTCAGATGGTCCAAGAACTGCACCCTAAGCGCCGTGGTCACTATCGGCCGGCCCCAAGCGTGCATCCTTGTAGGACTCCAGCAGGAGCAAAGGAGAATGGCAATGACGCTTGGATCCGCACTTCCCGCCCCAAAGCCTGAGAGCCGCTTGAAAACCGCACGCCGCACGGCCCCCGCAACGGCTGAGGCTGCTGCGCCGCCATGGTGCACGGTCTGCGACACTGACTCATACATATTCGTGGAAACGGTGGTCGAAGCCGAACCGAACCGGTCCCATGTGGTGGAAGTGAGTTATACCTGCAGCGAATGTGACACCTTTTATGCCCACGCAGTCCGGTTGGAGCAGCTAGTCCCTGAGATTCAGCGGGAATTTCTCTCCACCTCCGCTGCCGGACTGTGGTTCAGCTGCACTCATTGCGGCGAGCCCATGACCTTGGGCCGCCCGGCGGAACAGATCATCGCGGCGCCCCGCAACACTGATGATCCGGAGAATCCGAGCCTTCTGGAGGTGTATCTGCAGACCCAGGTACTCCACTGCCGTTGCGGATTCCAGATGGAGGTTCCCCGTCCCGTCGGTTGACCACCGTCTCAATTTGATCATCGTCGGGAGGGGCGGCTATGCGGACGTTCGGGGTGGAAGAGGAACTGCTGATTGCAGATCCCCTCGCGGGTACGCCGCTGGCCTTGGCCGGCAGCATACTGGACATCGCCGCCCTGGCTGAGGCGGATCCAGACGCCGGACCTTCGCTGAAGTCAGAGTTCAAGCAGGAACAAATCGAGGTCAACTCCCGCCCCTGCAGCACGGCGGCGCAGTTGTGGACGGAAATCTGCGCCGGCCGTGCCTTGGCGGATGAGGCCGCTAGCGAGCTGGGTGCCCGGGTAGCTGCGCTGGCCACTCCTCCTGTTTTCCATGCGACGCCCACAGCGGGGAATGAACGGTATGCCACCATGGGTACCGCCTTCGGCCTGATCGCCCGCGAGCAGTTGACGTGCGGTTTCCACATTCACGTGTCCGTGGAATCATCCGAGGAAGCCGTGGGGGTGTTGGATCGCATGCGCCACTGGCTCCCGGTACTCCTGGCATTGAGTGGCAATTCCCCCTTTTGGATGGGCGTTGACACCGGCTTCGACAGCTACCGAACCCAGATCTGGAACCGGTGGCCCACTGCTGGACCCATGGATGTGTTCGGATCTGCCGAGGCATACCGGGCCGTGTTGACCGAACTCCTGGGCACGGGTGTCCCCATGGACGAGGGAATGATTTATTTCGACGCCCGGCTCTCCAGGGGCCAGCCCACTGTTGAGCTGCGGATCGCCGACGTCTGCCTGGTTCCGGAGGATGCCCTGACCCTGGCAGTCATGGCACGCGCCTTGGTGGAAACCTCGGCGGCCGCATGGCGTCGGGGGGAGCCGCCGTCGAGCACTAAGACGGCGGTGCTTCGCATGGCCAACTGGAAATCCAGCCGCTTTGGCATCAACCAGCAGCTATGGCACCCCGCGGAGGAGAAACCGTTCCCGGCAGCGGATGTGGCCGGAGCGTTACTCCGGCACATCCGCCACGCCCTTGCGGAGGCCGGCGACTTGGCGCTCGCGCGCCGCGGCGTTGCCAGCATCCTCCGCCGCGGTACAGGGGAGAGGCTCCAGCGGCAGGCATACAGGCGGCGCCTGCGGCTGCCGGATGTCGTCTCCGCTGCCATTGCGTCCACCCACCACTACGGTGATCGGACCGACGCCGGCTTGCTGAGCCGCTAAGCCAACGGCACCGTACGACGGCGGCGACTAGCCTTGGTTGATGCGGATCATGTTGCCGGAGGGGTCGCGGAAAGCACAGTCGCGAGGACCCCACGGCTGGTCGATCGGTTCCTGGAGGACCTCTGCGCCGGAAGCACGCAGGGACTCGAACGTGGCGTCCAGATCATCGGAGTTGAAGACAAGCATGGGCATGACGCCCTTGGTCACCAATTCCTGGATGACGTCGCCATCGGCCTGCGAGCGGCCAGCGTGCGGCGGGGAGAGGACAATTTCCAGTTCGGGTTGGGCGGAACTGCCGAGCGTGACCCAACGCTGCCCGTCAGAGCCGACGTCGTTACGGACCTCAAGGCCCAGGGCGTCCCGATAGAAGGGAAGTGCCTGGTCGACGTCGTTGACTGTTACGTGTGTGTACTTCAATGAAATGTTCATGTTTCACACGCTATTGCAGCTTTGACGTGGGCGCTTCTTCAATCCTGCTCAGGTTTTCCGACTCTTGCGCTGCTGCCCGACGACGGCCGTGCCTGTCCGGCCTGGTGTGCTGCTTCGCGATGCAACTGGGCATGGCCTTGGCCGCATGGTGCTCGCGGGCCCGGTAGTCGCTGGGAGTCATGCCAACGATTTCCGTGAAACGGGTGCTGAACGAGCCAAGGGAAGTACAGCCGACCTCCATGCATGCGTCGGTGACGCTCACTCCTGCGCGCAGGAGCGCCATGGCCCGCTCGATCCGGCGCGTCATCAAGTAGTTGTAGGGCGATTCCCCGTAGGCGGCCTTGAACTGGCGCGAGAAATGCGCGGGGGACATCAGCGCGCCGGCGGCCATGGTGGGCACGTCCAGCGGCCGGGCGTATTCGCGATCAATGAAATCGCGTGCGCGACGCAGATGGGCCAGATTGGCCAGTTCCTGCGGTGTCATGGCGTCAGTCTACTAGTCTCTTTCCATGGATTCAGTGGTGTGGTCGAAGCCCGAAAAAGAACGTCCCGGCACGCCCTTGCTGGTGATGTTGCACGGTTACGGCACCAGCGAGCAGCGGATGGCGAACCTTTTCCCGCACCTGCCGGGTGAGTTCACCTGCGCGGCGTTACGGGGCCCGAAAATTATCGGGGACGGCCACGGTTGGTTCCTCCTGGATTACTTCCTGACCAACGATTTCGCGGACGTCATCACGTCCACCAACAGGGTTTTCGACTGGATCAACTCCGTCAAAGGGGAGCACAGCAGCGTGTGCCTGTTGGGCTACTCCCAAGGAATGGCCATGGCCAGCACACTGCTGCGACTGCGACCCAAGGAGTTCGCGGCCACGGTAGGATTGTCAGGGTTCGTCATGGACAATGATCTCTTGGGCCTCAGTGAATCCTTCGATACGCCGCCCCCGTTTTTCTGGGGGAGGGACAAGGCGGATCCAGTGATTAACCAAGACGCCATCGCCCACACCAAGGAGTGGCTGAACGCGAACACGGCGCTCACGGCCCGCACGTATCCCGGAATGGGACATCGCATTGGGCAAGCCGAGTTGGTGGATGTCAGCGCGTTCCTGAAGTATTACGCCCTCAACCAGCGAATCTGAACCCGCGAAGAGCCGTCTCACCAGCGCATTCTTCAGCGCCCTTGTGGAACGAAATTGTAAGCGCTTACACTTTGGGCTGTTGCCTGAAACCATCACACGCGCCTTAGGCGCGGAACGGAACCACACATGACCGATCACCGTAACGCCTGGACGGGCGCCAAGGCGTTGTTGTTCGACCTCGACGGCGTGCTCACACCCACCGCGGTTGTTCATGAGCAGGCATGGAAAGAGCTTTTCGACGGGTATCTGACTGACGCAGGACATCCGCAGGGATACCGCGAAAATGACTACTTCGACCACATCGATGGCAAGCCGCGTTTCGACGGTGTTCGGGACTTCCTCGCATCCCGGGCAATCGCCTTGCCCGAAGGTCCGGTCAATGACCATCCGGACCACGAGACCGTGCAGGGTTTGGGCAATCGAAAGAATGCCATTTTCAGCGGGATTGTGGACTCCCGAGGCGTGGAACCGTACCCCGGATCCGTCAAGTTCATCAACGCCGCCGTCGAACTGGGGTTGAAAGTGGCCGTTGTTTCCTCATCCCGGAACGCGCCAGCGGTCCTGAGGGCCGCAGGACTGGACCACCACTTCGAGGTGGTGGTGGACGGACAAGTGGCTGCCGCCGTCGGGCTTCCCGGCAAACCGGACCCGGCCACGTATGTCTACGGCGCGCGTCTTTTGGGCGTGCCTGTGGAGGAATGCGTAGTGGTCGAAGACGCGGTTTCCGGCGTTCAGGCCGGTGCGGCGGCTGACTTTTTCGCAGTGATCGGCGTCGACCGGGGGGCGGGCCGCCAGACACTGCTTGAGGCTGGTGCCACTTTGGTGGTCGACGACCTCAGCGATCTTCTCTAAACCTACTTTTTCGAAGGATCCACCCGCCCATGGCACTCATTACCTCTGATCGCATGCGTTTTCCGTGCGAGCCCTGGAAGCTCGTTGAGAGCGTCCACGTCCCCGGTGACGAAGGAACGCTTGAGACCCTGTTCGCCCTTGGCAACGGACACCTTGGCATTCGCGGCGCCCATGCCGCGGCAGGCGACGGGGAGCTCCCGGGTACCTTCATCAACGGATTCCATGAGATTTGGGATATCAAGCACGCCGAGAACGCCTATGGGTTCGCCCGTACCGGACAGCGGATCGTGTATGTGCCGGACGCAAACAACTTCACCGTTTCCATCGACGGCGAGGTTCTCAGCCTCGCGGAATCCACAGTGGTGGACTACCGCCGGAGCGTGGACTTTTCCACAGGCGTGTACGAGGTAAGCACCACGTGGGCGTGCCGCTCGGGCGCTACCGTCACCACGGTGGAGCGCCGCGCGGTAGGGTTCGATTCCCGCGGGTGCCTCGGCTTGGAACTGTCCATCAGTGCTGACCGGGACGTGTCCGCGGACATCACCTCCGGCGTCGTTAACCGGCAGGACCAGCCGGTGGAGGACCACTCGGTCCACGATCCCCGCCGCTCCGGCCGGCACGCGGGCCGTGTGTTGCTTCCCTTGTACCTGAACGGCGTCGATGGTTCCCTGCGTTTGGCATGGGAGACGGCGGAGTCACGCCAACGAGTGGCAGTAGCCGTGGATCACTGGATCTCGGCAGAAGTGCAACCGTTTGAGACGGCGGTAGGGGAGGACGACTCGTCCGTCCGCTACGTTCTGGCTATCCATGGCGGCCAACAGTTCCGCATGGAAAAGACTGTCAGCTATGTAGTGGCGGGGTCGGCGAGCGACGCGGAGGATGTTGGCGAGGCACTTGCCGCGGAGGCGGAAGCCAACCTCGTACCGTTTTCTGAGATCCTCGCCCAGAGCACGGCGCACTACGACGAGTACTGGACGACGGCGGACGTTTCCATCGGGGGTCAGCCGGAGCTTCAGCAGGCTGTCCGCTGGGCGTTGTTCCAGCTTGCCCAGGCCACGGCCCGTGCCGGCGTAGCTGGCATTCCGGCCAAGGGAGTCAGCGGATCGGGGTACGAGGGTCATTATTTCTGGGACCAAGAGGTCTACCTCCTGCCCTATCTGACCTATACCAACCCCTTGGGTGCACGGAAGGTCCTCGAATCGAGGCACGCGATGCTGCCCGATGCCAGGATTCGTGCCAAGGAACTCAGCGTGGACGGGGCGCTCTTCCCGTGGCGGACCATCAACGGGCTTGAGGCCAGCGCCTATTACGCTGCAGGAACCGCCCAGTTCCACATTGCCGCTGCTATTGCCTTCGCGGCAAACCGGTACCAATGGGCCAGCGGCGATGACACGTTCGGCCCTGACTTGGGCGCCGAGTTGTTGATTGAAACGGCCCGGATGTGGGCTTCGCTGGGCTTCTTCGGCAAGGACGGGATGTTCCACATCCACGGCGTCACGGGCCCGGATGAATACACCGCTGTGGTCAACGACAACCTCTACACCAACGTCATGGCGCGCTTTAATTTGCGGACCGCTGCGGCCCTGGAGAACGAGGGCATCGCCGAGACAGAGCGGATGGTGTGGCGGCAGGCCGCCGAGCGGATGACCTTGCCCTACGATCCCCATGTTGAGGTCTTCAGCCAGGACAACGATTTCATGACCTTGGAACCGTGGGACTGGAACACCCCGAAGTCCAAGTACCCGTTGCTGCTAAACTTCCACCCGCTGGTGATCTATCGGCACCAGGTCCTCAAGCAGGCCGACACGGTGCTCGCCATGTTCCTTCAATGGCAGGACTTCACCGCGGAGGAAAAGCAGCGCGCCTTCGACTTCTACGATCCCATCACCACCGGCGACTCCACGTTGTCCGCTTGCGTGCAGGGGATCATGGCGGCAGAAGTGGGCTACAACGATGTGGCGTTGCAGCACTTCACAGACGCGCTGTTCATCGACCTCGACAACTCCCACGGCAACACCATCGACGGCGTCCACATCGCCTCCACAGGTGGTATCTGGAGCTCCTTGGTCTGCGGATTCGCAGGCGTGCGGGACCAGGGTGACGTCCTGCGTTTCGACCCCCGGCTGCCTGCAGAATGGGAGGGGCTGTCCTTTAGCCTCAAAGTCCAAGGCCGCCTGCTGTCCGTGGAGCTGGTCCCCGGCTCCATGGTGCTCAAGCTCGTGTCCGGCCCGGACTACAGCGCCGAACCACTCCCGGTGAATGTGCGCGACCAGCACATCACTGTTGGCATGGACGCCGTCACCGTGCCGGTCGACGACGTACCGGTGCCGCCGCCGTCGATCTTTCCCAGCGTTTTCCCGACGGCGGGGCTGCCCATAGTGCGTTAGTCGGTAGCGTGCGTTAGTCGGCCCCGTGCGTTAGCCGGTAGCGGTGTGTCCGGGTCGCAGGCTCATTGCGCAGCGAGGTCCGTGGTGGTGAGGCGCAACCATAGCCACAGCCGTTTTTGCGGATCGGCGAGGTCGATGTTGAAGTCCTCAGCCAAGCGACCCACGCGGTAGTGGACCGTGTTGTTGTGGACATGGAGTTGCGCGGCCATGGCGGAGATGTTGCCGTTGGTGGCCAGGTACGCCCTTAAGGTGTCCAGGTAGTCTGTCTGCTGCTCTGCATCCCGGGCCTGGATCCGTGCGATTTCGTCCGCGCCGGCAAGCCCGTTGTCTTCGATGAACTTCCCGATTTTCAAGAGGTTCAAGGGAATTTGGAAGTCCTCGAACAAGGCAACCCTCGGGCCGGCAATGCCCCGGGCCCGCTGGCTGAGCAGGTGGTTCATGGTGTGCACCGCCTCCGACCTGGAACGGGGGAGGTCCTCCACCCTCGCGGCGATCCCGCCTATGGATGCGATCAGTGGAAATGAGCTGATGGTGTGCGAATACGCTTCGATTTCCTGGATGATCCGGGCGTGGACAGCCCGCGGGGAGCTGCCCTGGCTTGGCAAGAGCGCGTAAACCACCGAGCCAAGGAGCGCGCTGTGGCTGGTGCTGAATTGCACGTTACACACCGTGGTGACCAGGTGCAGCAGGCGGTGCAGGTCCCGCACGGACTCCAGGCTCCCGGTTTCCGGGCGGGCGATGGAGAAGGCAGCAACCGCCAGCCCATTGGCTGCATCCAAACCCAGCTGCGCCGCTGCAAAGGAAGCGTGGGGTGCATCATCCATGAGCGTTCGGATGAGGTCGGCGTTGCGCCTTTCCCCGAAGTCGGACGCAGAACGGGCGTGGAGCATGTGCAGCCCGGCCAAGGGTGCCATCCTGTCCAGCGCTACCAGTGAAGCCTCGCGCCGTTCTTCTCCCGGGTCGATGATCCAAATCGAGCCCAACAACTCACCGCCGGCCCGGACAGCCAGCGCAAGCCGCGCCATTCCGTCGTCGAGCGCTGGCACCACCACCGCCCCGGGCGCGGCGTAAACGGCCTTGAAGTCGTTGTCGAAAGCAGGCTGGGTGGTTTCCTGCAACGTGAGGGTGGTGATTCTGCGGAGTTCGTCAATCGGCTGCCCGGGAAGCGTTGAGTAGCCAAGAATGCGGCCGAGCGGGTCCACGATGCTCGCGGCGCCGTTGGTGATGGAGGCCGCGGCGTTGGCGAAGGCGTAGAGGTCCCCAAGCCGGACTCCAGAGACGGAATCAGCAGCAGCACCCATCACCGAGGCCCGCGCGAGGGCCACCAATCGCGTCCAGTCGGCGGCATCGGGTGCCACCAGGACCGCCAGGCTGTGACGGACGGCGGCAGCGCGCAGTTGCTCCATCAGTGCGCCGTGGGCTTTGACCACCACGGCAGCGGCGTTGCTGTTTGCGGCCCTGTGGAGGAGTTGATCGAAATCCGGGGATCCGTAACTGCATCCGACGGCGAGGATGATCCGGTCATCGACGCTGGACCAGGTGTCCAGGGGGTCGTACATCAGGACATCGGAAACCGGGTGTCCGAGGTTCTCCGGCGTCGGATTGGCGTGCACGAGGTCTGCCAGCATGAGTTGGATGCAATCGGAGAGCCTCACGACGGATTGCTGAATCCCGGCTTCCGCCAGCTGTGGCATGACCTCTGACGGTGATTCTGGCTCCATCTATGGAAGTTATCACAAGCTGCTGGCGGATGTTGTGGAGGTATTTACATATAGACGCGGAGAGATCTCGGTCACCATTGGGAAAGGCGCTGGATGACGTACCTCCAGCCGGAACAAACCGGAATACACCGGAACCCAAAGGACTCACTATGAAACTCAAAGACATCAAGGCGCTTGCCTCGGTGCAGGGCCCCGCCCGCTCGGTCGAGGAGCGCTTGTCCAGGAGCTGCTACAGCGTGGAAGACGTGCGAAAGCTCGCCGTCAAGCGGCTGCCTAAGAGCATCTTCGAATACATCGAAGGCGGCGGCGAGGACGAGGTTTCACTCCGCCGCAACCGCTCCTCCTACAACGACTGGTCCTTCCTGCCCAAGTGGGGCTCCGTGGACAACCTCGACCTCAGCACCACCATCCTCGGCGGCCCCTCGGCCATGCCGGTGACTCTCTCGCCCACAGGCGGCACCCGGCTGTTCCACCCCGAGGGCGAGTCCGCCGTCGCCCGGGCTGCGCTCGCCGCGGGGGTTCCGTATGGCTTGGCCCACCTGAGCACCACCACCATGGAGGACGTCAGCGCAGCGGCGCCGGGGCTTCGCAGGTGGTTCAACCTGGAACCCACCTCGGACAAGGGGCTGCTGCAGGCCGTACTGGACCGAGTGTCCAAAGCCGGCTACGAGGCACTGATGGTGAACGTGGATTGCCGGGCAATCGGGCACCGTGAGCGCGATTACCGCAACGGATTCACCGCGCCGCCGTCCATCAAGCCCAAGACTGTTGTTGAAGGAATCCTGCACCCCTCTTGGGCCCTCGGGTTCATCGCAAACGATGCCATCGCCTTCCCGAACCTGGACGCAGAGGTGCCGGTAGGTCCGCTCGCCAGCTCGCCGGATATGTGGCGGACGCTGCTTGCCGGCTCGTATGAACCCACTGACTGGGATGACATCCGGGACCTGCGTGAGCGCTGGAACGGTCCGATCGTCCTCAAGGGCGTGGTTAACCCGAACGACGCCGCGCTGGCTGCCTCCTTGGGGATCGACGCCATCCAGGTCAGCAACCACGGCGGACGCCAGCTGGACCACATGGCAGCACCGCTGGATGTCCTCCAGGACATTGCCCACCGGACCGAGGGGCAGCTCGAGATCATTGTCGACGGCGGCATCCGCCGGGGCTCCGACGTGGTGAAGGCGTTGGCTTTGGGCGCGGATGCGTGCTCCATTGGCCGGCCATATCTCTATGGCCTTGCCGCGGCCGGGCAGGCCGGTGTTGCGCACGTCCTGAAAATGTTCCATGCCGAAATCACACGCACCATGATGCTCCTCGGAGTGACCACCATCGAGGAACTTCGCTCTGAAGGCCGGGATTTGATCCGGCACCGCAATGACGCCTTCAACCGAACTGAAACCCACGTAATCCCTGAGGCCCACTTGGGCCTTGCAGAAATGAGGACCCCCTGATGAACATTCCCCCAGTAGCCCGGCGGGCGCGGTTCGCGTTGCCGGCAGTCGTTGCCTCCGCGGCCCTGCTTTTGTCCGCGACGGCGTGCAGCCCGGCCGGCAGCGCATCGGCGTCGAACCCCTCCGCAGGCTCCGCCTCGGACACCAGCGTGCCAACGTTGGCCGTGAACCAGGCCGCCGCCGATCTTCTCCCGGCGTCGATCAAGTCTTCCAAGGTGCTGCGGGTAGCAATCCCCACCAATGAGCCGCCCACGCAGTTCTACCGCGAAGGCACGCAGGAAATGACTGGAACCAACCCGGACGTGGCACGCCTCATCGGTGACGCCTTGGGTGTCAAAGTGGACATCCAGGTGACCAACTTCGACTCCATCATTCCCGGTCTGGCAGCAAACCGTTATGACATGACTGTGTCCTCTATGACCCCCACCACCAAGCGCATGGAGGTCCTGGACTTTGTTGATTACATGCAGATCGGCAATGCGATTGCCGTTCCCAAGGGCAACCCGGCCGGCATCAAGGACGAACACGCGCTGTGCGGCAAGAAAGTTGGCCTCCTGACCGGCTCCTACCAGCTGACCGTGAACGTGCCCGATTACGACAAGGAATGCACCGCGGCCGGCAAGGAAACCATCCAGCGGAACGAATTCCAGGACACCCGCCAGGCCATCTCCGCCCTGACCAGTGGCCGGCTGGACACCGTGCTGGCCGATTCACCCATCCTCAACTTCGCAGCCACCCAGAACCAGCAGATCGAGGTTGCCGCAACGTACGAGTTCGCACCGGTGAGCGTTGGTGTGCCCAAGGAGTCAGGCTTGCTGAAATCCGTCTCCGCTGCATTGTCCGCGGTGATCAAGAGCGACGCTTACACCAAGGTTCTTACAAAATACGGCCTTGAGAAGAGCGCCATCACCGATGCCCGCGTCAACTTCGCCCAGTAATGCACGCGACCACTAAAAGGGTGACGACCATGCAAAACCAAACTCCTGTCCCTGATGCCAAAGCATTTGAGACCCAGACTCTTACCGGCCGCGCCTCGGCCGACGCGGTCGCCGAGGATTCCATCCCCGTGGTGCCCCTGAAGCACCCGGTACGCCTGGTTCTTGCGGTGGTGCTCATTATGGTGGCTCTCAGCGCAGCCTGGGATGTAGCCGTCAACCAGCGCTATCACTGGGACGTTGTCCTGTCCTATCTGTTCGCGCCACAAATCCTTGCCGGCGCCGGACTGACAATCGTGCTGACGGTGGTGTCCATGAGTGTAGGCATTGCCCTCGGCACGGTGCTGGCCATTATGAGGCTCTCAGCCAACCCGATCCTGAGCACCATCAGCCGCGGCTACATCTGGTTCTTCCGCGGCACACCGCTGCTGGTCCAGCTGATTTTTTGGTACAACATCGCCGCGCTCTACCCCGTGATCGCCTTCGGTCTCCCCTTCGGCGGCCCGTCCATGATCCTGGGATCCGCGAACGTCTTGATCACTCCCTTGGGGGCCGCCCTCCTGGGGCTGAGCCTGAACGAAGCTGCCTACATGGCTGAAATCATCCGTGGTGGCATCGGTTCCGTGGACAAGGGACAGTACGACGCCGCCCGCGCCCTCGGAATGAGCGGAGGCAAGCTCATGAACCGGGTGATCCTGCCCCAAGCCATGCGGGTTGTCTTGCCGCCCACCGGGAACCAAGTCATCTCGATGTTGAAGGGAACCTCACTGGTGAGTGTCCTGGCGATCTCGGACTTGCTGTACTCGGCGCAGATCATCTACGCAAACAACTACCAAACCATTCCGCTGCTCATCGTTGCCAGCCTCTGGTACCTGCTCATGACAACCGTCCTGAGCTTCTTCCAAAACAAACTTGAACGTCGGTACGGCCGTGGCTTCGACTCGGCGCCGCGACGCAGCCGCAAGTCAAAGACAAGGACAGCATAATGACTACCGCCATGGTGGAAGCCCGGGGAGTCCGGAAGAACTTCGGCGTTATCGAAATCCTGAAAGGCATCGACCTGAGGGTGGAAAAGGGTTCGGTGACGTGCCTGATTGGCCCGTCCGGCTCAGGCAAAACCACCTTCCTCCGCTGCATCAACCACCTTGAAAAAGTCGACGCCGGACGCCTGTACGTCAATGAACACCTGGTCGGCTACGCCGAACGCAACGGCAAGCTGTACGAGATGAAGGAACGCCAGACGGCGCGCTCGCGGCTGAACGCGGGCATGGTATTCCAACGCTTCAACCTCTTCCCGCATATGACGGTCCTGGAGAACATCATTGAGGCTCCGGTCCATGTGCTGGGCCGCCCGCGCAAAGAGGTGGTAGTGGAGGCGCAGGCCTTGCTGGACCGTGTTGGGCTGGGCGACCGCGGGAGCTCCTACCCGCAGGAGCTCTCCGGCGGGCAGCAGCAGCGCATCGCTATTGCCCGGGCACTGGCCATGAAACCCCAGCTGATGCTCTTTGATGAGCCCACTTCTGCCTTGGACCCGGAATTGGTGGGGGAAGTGCTTGACGTCATGAAGGCGCTGGCCGAGGCCGGAATGACCATGGTGGTGGTCACGCACGAACTTGGATTCGCCCGGCAAGTGGCTGATCAGGTGATTTTCATGGATGGCGGAGTGGTGGTGGAAAGCGGTCCGCCGGAGGAAGTCCTGGACAACCCGCAGCAGGAACGCACCAAGGCTTTCCTCTCCAAAGTCCTCTGAAAGCTACCCGTAGAACTACTAGAACAACTAGAACTACTAGAACTACTAAAACCCAGTACGAAAACCCGAAAGGCAGCCAATGTCCCGTCAGCAAGTCATCACCGACCTCGCGCCCGGCCCCGCAGGCCCCTATTCACAAGCCATCGTGGCCAATGGTTTCCTTTACACCGCCGGGCAGACTCCGCACGATCCCATCACGGACGAGCGCGTGGGCATCACCATCGAAGAGCAAACCATCCAAGCCATGAAGAACCTCGGGGAGGTTCTCCGGGCCCATGGTCTCGACTTTTCCCACGTAGTGAAAGCAACAGTGCATTTGCACCATCCGGGGCGCGACTTCGACGGCTTCAACGCCATCTATGAAAAGTACGTCGTCGCTCCCTATCCGGCGCGCACCACCGTTGGTTCTTTCCTTGGCGACTTCCTGGTGGAGATCGACGTCGTGGCGGCCATCCCGTAGGCCCACGCGGGAAAGTTCCGGCCCCGCCTGATGCGAACAACGCATCGGGCGGGGCTTTTTCATGCGCTGCCCACCTCGTTCAGGCTGCCGACTGCGCTGAATCGGCCCGCTGCGCTGAATCGGCCGGCTCCGCTTGGTCAGGCGGGCAGCTTACGTCCGGCTGACGACGGCGGTCCAGTTCGTCGTTGATAAGTTGCAGGAGCGCTTGGGCCGGCTCGGACAAGTGATGGGTGTCCGGCGAGCCCAGCTGGTCGCAATGAATCAGGACGTGGCGTATACGTTCAAGTTCGCGCGACGGAACCAGGGGCCAGCGATGAAATAGCTCCCGGACGGCAATGGCGCCCAGTAAAGCATCCGGTTTGTGGGCCGGTTTTTGGTGGCCTGCTGCTCTGCGTCGAGCAACAGTGGCTGCGGACGGAGTGACTCCATGGGCCAGGGGGATGTCCGCTTTAGGGATGCTGGGGGTCATCTGGACCTCCCGAAATAGTGCGAAGAAAGCCGACTGCGTGACTTGAAACCAGCATACAGAATGTGACTTACGTCATGTCAATGATGACGCCGGGGTTACAACTCGGAATCAGGCCTATCAATCATAAGTATCCTTATGATATTTTCTGAGGAGTCGAGACTATTATTCCGGTCCCGGCCTTTCAGGATTTCGAGCCGTTGCCCACTGAGGAGAACCATGACATCCACTAATAGCCCCGTTCGAAGCCGCACCACCATCCAACGTGCAGCCCAAATCGTGGGTGCCGTATTCCTGCTCGTCGGTGTCTTGGGCTTCATTCCCGGCATCACCGCCGATTTCGGATCCATGTCCTTTGCCGGACATGATTCGGGGGCGATGCTTCTGGGAATCTTCCAAGTGTCCATTCTGCACAACATCGTGCACCTCCTCTTCGGCATTGCCGGACTGATGATGGCAGGTACACCCGGACAATCCAGGAACTTCCTTGTGGGAGGCGGGGTCATCTACTTGGTTCTGTGGATCTACGGCCTGTTGATCAATCATGATTCCGCCGCCAACTTTGTTCCCGTGAACTCTGCGGACAATTGGTTGCACTTCCTGCTGGGTGTGGGAATGCTGGCCCTCGGGCTCATCCTTAGCCGCCGCACTACCGCTGACCGGACGGGGACCACTACCGCCCGTTGATCCGCAGGCACGCGCCCGGTAACCCCGGGCGCGTGCCTGGCGCGTGCCACTTCACTATCCTTTACACGCGTTCGAGCTCTGCATTCACAGCGGCGTGACTTAGTATCGTTTTGCTAGTGAAACAAGCTTTACGCTTATCGAAGGAACCACGGATGGACTCGGACGGTCACGCTAAGGGCTATTGGTACGGTAAGGATCCAGGGCAAAGAGCCATTGCCGTTGACGTCCTCAATGCCCTCAGGGATTATCGCGTCTCCGAGCAAGCAATGCGCCGAAGGACCCGATCGTCCATGGGAATGGGCGAGAAGGACCTCTTGGCCCTGCGGTACCTCTTCGAAGCCGAAGCCGCCGGCAAAGTCATGAAGCCGAAGGATCTGGGCGACCGGCTTGGCATAACGTCCGCCTCCATGACCACTTTGATAGACCGTCTGGTGGAATCCGGCCATGTTCGGCGCGAACCCCACCCCACTGACCGCCGTGCGCTGATCCTGCGGGCCACGCCGGACTCGGACCAGGAAGTGCGGCACACCCTTGGGGGGATGCACCGGCGCATGTTGGACGCCGCCTGTGCGTTGAGCCCCGATGAGTCCCGGGTGGTGGTGGATTTCCTGCAGCACATGCGCGAGGCATTGGACACCATCGATGAGGAACCTACCCCGTCATGAGGCTTGGCTCCACTGCAGGATGAAAATCAGCGTCACCAGGAATCCTGAACCGTAGTTGAGCCAGATGAACCGGCGCCACGCCGCATTGGTTCCTCCCGCCGTCGTATCCGTGACGTTCCACCAAGGCGCGCAATTGACGATGTAGGGGACGGCGATGATCGCCCCGAGGGGTCCAGGCCATGGCGTCGCCAGCATGGCGAGTCCGGCGATAAGCCAGAGCACGACGGCGAGCCTCACCGTCCGGCGGGCGCCGATCACGGTCGCGATGGAACCTATGCCGGCCTGCCGGTCGGGTTCGATGTCTTGAACGGCGCCGAAAGCGTGCGCAGCCATGCCCCACAGGAAGAACGCAACCAGCAGGGCGAGGAGCCCGGGAGTGACCACTGCGCCGGCCGACGCCAGGCCGACGACGGCGGGACTGACAAAGTGCGTACTGGACGTCAGCGAGTCCAAGACCGGGCGTTCCTTGAAGCGGAGGCCGGCCACCGAGTACGCCACAACGGCGAACGCACTGACGGCCAGGCTCATCCAGGCGGCGGGACCTCCCGCAAGGGCCAGCACCACGAGGAACGGGACATTGGTGGCGGCGGCGAGCCAGAGCATGGGTCGGTGCAACCGCGGTGGCAGAAGAGCCCCCTCAATGCCGCCCTTGCGCGGATTCTTGAGGTCCGATTCATAGTCAAAGACGTCATTGATCCCGTACATCGCCAGGTTGTACGGGATGAGGAAGTATAAAGTACCCACGATCAGCACCCAGGTGACCTCGCGAGTGGTGAGTAGCATCGCAGCGGCGAAGGGATAGGCGGTGTTGATCCAGCTGACCGGCCGGGACGCCAGCAGCGCTTGGGGGAGGAGACCTTTGCGGCTTTGCCGGTGTCCCTGTTCCCGTTCGCGCGTTAGCCACATCCACAGCCCGGGGAGCGCCACGACGCCCGCTAACGGGTATGAGAAGTCCTCGATCGGCGCGAGGCCCACTTTGGCGCCGAGAATGTGCGAGGCGTCGTAGTGGAACAGTCCCATCCCGATCATGGCCGAATCGAACACCGCCGTCAGCACCGCCAAGGCCGCGAACGCGAAGCCAACAGCTCGCCAGTGCTGCCGCCCTTCGCCCTTGGCTCTGCCCAGGCGGGCAAAGATCACGCCGGCAATGATGGCCGCCGAGATGAAGGCCAGTGCGAGCCGGAGGTACGTCATGCGTTCTCCCTGGCTTCGGCATTGTCCTTGACCCGTGATCGGGATCCGGAACTGTCAGCACTGCGGGTGGGCGCCCGGTCCAGCAGCTTCCGGGTGCCGGTGTAAATAACCATGCTGCACAGCACCAGGAAGAGCAGGAACACCGGTTCTTCGATGGGCAGCTCCGGTGCGAGCAGAAGACCGGTGGCCACGGTGCCTTCCCCACGCAGGAAGATGCCCAGCCCGATTCCGGAAGCGTCCCAAGCGAGCAGGAACAGGACCCCGGCGGTGGTCACCATCGCCGCTGCTTTCGGACTGTGCCAGAAAAACAGGCGGAAGCGATGATCCAGCAGCAGCATGCACATGATGCCCAGTAGTAAAGAGACGAGGTAGAGGGATCCCATCAGCTGATCCTGCTAGCTATGCGCCGTGCAGTGGTAGGGCCTGGGCTGTGATCCCCGCGTATGCGTTTCAGGACCAGTTCCGCGCTGATGAGGCACATCGGCACCCCTACGCCGGGCGCCGTTGTGGCGCCCGCGTAGTAAAGGCCGCGCACCCGTCTGGAGGCATTCTGCGCCCTGAACATGGCGCTTTGCCGCAACGTATGGGCAGGGCCCAGCATGCCGCCGTGCCAGGAATTGAAGTCCCGGGCGAAGTCTGCGGGGCCCACGGTGTGCCGGGTTACGATGCGCTCGCGGAGGTCCGGGATGCTGGCCCAAGCGGCAATCTGGTCGATGGCGGCGTCGGCGGTCTGCTCTATCAATGCATCACCCGTTCCATCGGGACCACCGGAACCGAGGGCAGGGTCCGCTGGTATGGGGACCAGGACGAAGAGGTTCTCGTGGCCTGCCGGGGCAACTCCGGGGTCCGTCGCGCTCGGTTTGCAGACATAGATGGACGCGGGATCGGGAATGCGGGTGTGCGCGCCGAAGATAGAGGCAAAGTTGGCTTCCCAATCGCGGGTGAAAAACAAGGAGTGATGCGGCAGTTCAGGAAGGTTCCCCTTGACGCCCAACATGACCAAGACGGCGCCGGGGCCGCTGGTGCGCCGTTCCCACCATGAACTGTTGTAGCTCCGATCCTGCACCCCCAGCAATTGGGTTTCGGTGTGGTGCAGGTCCGCTCCGGAGACCACGAGGTCGGCAACGCTGTAATGCTCGGCTCCGTTGTGGTCGCGCCAATTCACCCCGGTAACTTCCCGGCTGTCCCTAGCAGGAAGGCCGGCCGGTAGCTTCAGGCCATCAAGCCGGCCAAGCTTCTTGGTCCTGGTTGCCTCGCGGGTGGTGATCTTGAGTGCTTCCGCGCCTGTATGGATCCTGACGCCCGCCTCTACTGCCAGCGCTTCGAGTCGTCCCACGAGCGCCCAGAATCCACCCATTGGATACTGGACACCATCACCCAAGTCCAGCGCACTCATCAGGTGGTACATCGCGGGCGCGGCCGACGGGCTGGTGCCTAGGAACACCGCGGGGTACCCGAGGACCTGCCGCAGGACGGGATGCCGGAAACGCTCCGCGACAAATCTGTCCAAGGGTGTGGTGAGAAGGCGTGCGAGCTTGGGCAGGTTGCGTACCACCTCTGGATGCAGCAGTTCCCGAAGCTTGGTGAACGGGTTGTAGAGGAAGAAGCGCTCAGCCATGTCGGTCGTGTGCCGCGCGGACGCAAGATACCGGCCCAGCACCTTGGCGCTGCCGGGCTCAACCCTTTCAAACGTCTCCAAAACCTGTGCGTTCCCCAAGGGGACTGTCAGCGGGTCCGGCCTGGCGCCGTCGTCGAGCGGCTCGCTGAAGACCCGATAGGCGGGATCGAGCGTGCGCAGATCCAACTGCTCAGCGGTGCTGGTGCCGAGGAGCTCGAAAAAATGGTCGAACACTCCGGGCATCAGGTACCAGGACGGGCCGGTGTCCCAGCGAAAACCATCCCGCTCCAAGCTGCCGGCACGGCCACCAACGTGATCGCGCTGCTCAAGGAGCTGTACCTCGTGTCCTTCGTGGGCGAGGAGGGCGGCGGTGGCAAGCCCAGCGATGCCACCACCGATCACTACGGTCCGGGTCATCGGTGCAGCTCCATCCACGTCGAGGCAATTGCGCGTGCGGTGAGCCCTGCTTTGACGGCATCCGGAACCCGGACCCGCGAGCGGTACAGTTCGTCAACGCTGGTCTGCTCAATCCTGTCCGTCAGCGCCGAGAACAGGGCAAGCGCGCTCCGAACGGCGGCCCGGGCATCATGGGGCAAGAGCGGAATAACGACGGCGGCATCGGCGAGTTGCGCACGAATGGTACCCACCCACTTCACGCGGTCCTTGTCCTCAAGGTGGTCAGCGGTGCCAAGGTAGCTCCGTCCCAGCCGGGCGGTGTCGTCCGCCAAATCGCGGAGGAAATTGATGTTTTGGAAGGCTGCGCCCAACTGGCTTGCACCGTGCCGCAGCGCGGCCGACACGTCGTCGTCGATGTCCTGGCCCCGCATGAAGACCCGGAGGCACATCAACCCCACCACCTCGGCGGAACCGTGCACGTAGCCGCGGTGCGCATCGGCATCGAAACGCAGGGAGGTAGCCGGGACGGGGTCGCGCTCGCCGAGGTCGGTGCGCATGGAGTCGAAGAAGGGGTCGATGAGGGACCGGTCGATGCCGGCTGCGCGCGCAGTCTGGGCGAACGCGTGGATGATGAGGTCACTGCTGTAGCCGATCTTCACTGCGCGGTGGGTCTCATCGATGAAATGGGCCAGGGCGTCGCATTGCTCTTGGTAGTCCAGGCCGGCTTCAGCGGTGACGCCGTCCACCAATTCATCCGCGACCCGCACCAAGGCGTAGATGTTGCGGACGTGCTGGCGGTGGCGTGGCCCCAGCAACTTGCAGGCCAAACCAAACGAGGTGGAATACTCCGAGATCACCTGGTTCGCGGCGCGTTCAGCGGTGCGGGTGAACTGCGTGAACGAACTGTTGGTGGCCACGCTCATGACTGCCGTCCTTCCAACTGTGCGGCGAGCTCCAGGAGGACATTGCGCGCAGCAGGGGGGATGGGCGAGGCAAAGCTGGTGAGCAGGTGCGTGAAGGCCATCATCTGTTCATCGATGAGCGCCTGGACGAACTGTTGCGCTCCGCAATCCGCCAGCTTCCTCCGTACGTGCTCCGCCTCCGTGGCGTGCAGCTCGGGGCGGCCAAAGAAGGGTTCGATGTCCTGCCAGGCGTTGGTCATCCGGGCGTGCGCGATGATGGCTGTCTGCTTTCCTTCCCGAAGGTCCGAGAAAGGATCCTTCCCGTGCTGCCCCGGGTCCCCGAAAGTGGACAGAAGGTCGTCCTGGAGTTGGAAGGCGAGGCCCAAGTGCCTCCCGGCACGTGCCAGCGAATTCTCGACGGCGGCGCTGGCGCCTGCCAGGGCGGCGGCGGCACGTAACGGCAATTCGAACGTGTAGGTGGCGGTTTTGTAGCCGCACATCATCAGGATGGTCCCAAGCTCAGGTGCCACTATGCCATCGCCCAGTCCCACGTCCAGTTGTTCACCGGCCACCGTCTCGTCGATGGTGTGCTCCAAGAGGTCAAGGAGCCGCAACCGGAGCTCATGCGGGAGTTCTGCCCGCGCGAAGGTTTGGTGCGTTCCGGAGAGCAGCAGGTCGCCCATCAGGATTCCGCCGGTTTGAGCCCAATGCAGCGCGCCGTCGGGACGTGGCAGTTCACCGGCTTCCTCCAGGAGGGAACCGATCAGGTTCGGGTGACCGCGGCGGACCAAATCGCCGTCGATCACGTCATCATGCAGCAAGAACGCATAGTGAAGGAGTTCGATCGCCCCCGCAATGGTGATGGCGGTTTCGCGTCGGGCCACCAACCCGGGCTGCGCGGCTCCCTGTTGGAGTGCGTCGTAAGTTTCCATCAACAGCAGGGGCCGGACGAACTTACCCCCAAGGACATTCTTGCCGGCGAGGGTCCACAGCCGGGCAAAGTCCGGGCCATAGGCCGCGGCGGCGCCTGCTTTCCTGTCGATTTGCGTGGTGAGTTCACTTTCGACGGCGGTGCAGAGCTCCGTGCGGGTGCGGAGCGCGCCGGAGGTGATGGTCATGCCGGGGGCCCGGGTTGGAAGGCCCCGGCTTCGAGCAGCAGGGGGAACTGCATGCTCAGCCATGGACTGAAAGCGCGGGAGGTGTGCTCGAGAGCGTCCTCGAGCAGGGCCGGAGTCACCCACGCCCAGTCGGCGACCTCGGCAGGGTTCGGTGCGATGCTTCCTGCCACGTGCGCCATGTAGACAGGGCAGATTTCGTTCTCGACGATTCCTGTGGGGTCAACCGCTCGGTATCGGAAGTGCGGCAGGACGAGCTGGATCCTCGTGGCGTCCACCCCGAGTTCGAACTGTGCCCGGCGCATCAGGGCCTCCTCCGACTCCTCGCCGGGCGCGGGGTGGCCGCAGAAACTGTTGGTCCACACGCCCGGCCATGTCCTTTTCTCCGGAGAGCGGCGGGTCAGCAGGATTTCCCCCGACTCGTTCAGCAAATAGCAGGAGAAGGCGAGGTGAAGCGGGGTTTGCCGTGTGTGGACTGAGGCTTTAGGGCTTTCTCCGATCGGCGCGCCTTGATCATCAAGGAGGACAACCATCTCTGTCGCGTTCACTCTGAGCCTTCCTCGGTTCTGCCGAACGGGCGCCCGCTCATGGATATAGCTAGACAGGCTAGAAGAAAGATTACCATGTAAGCAGCTAGGTGTAACATGCTTTTTATGCCTACACCTGAGGAGATCGCCCTGCCGGTGTCCTCAGGTGACCTCATCTCCGCGCTCGGTCGACTCCAGGCAGCCGAACAGCGGCTGGCGGACGCTTTGCTGCGGTACATGAGGCTTAACAAATCCGACATGCGGGCCCTGAATTACTTGATTGAATGTGGCAACCAGGGGCTCGTGGCCACCCCCGGGGCGATCGCTGCGCACCTTCATATCTCCACCGCGTCAACCACCAAGCTGCTGGACAGGCTCCAGCGTGCTGGCCACATCACGCGGCAAGCCCACCCCTCGGACCGCCGGGCCCTGGCCATCGCCATCACACCTGAGACCCACCAAGCGGCGCTACGGACAGTCAGTTCGCAACAGGCCCGGCGGTGCAGGGTGGCAGCCCGGCTCACTCCTGCCGAGAGGCAGACGGTGATGCGCTTCCTTGACGACATGGCGAGCGAGGTTGAAGCCAGCGAATCAGAACCGGGTGGGGGTGAAACGTGAGCGATTTGGGAGTACACATGATGGAGGGGACCGGAAAGGCAAAACATCATGCGGTTGATCCAGGTATCCCAGCACGCCGAGGACCTCGGGCGGGCTGCAGCGTTCTATTCGGAGTTGCTGGGAGTCCGGCCTGCGGCGGTCTTCGACCCGCCCGGCCTGCTGTTTTTTGACCTGGAGGGCGTGCGGCTCCTCTTGGAGAGGGGTGCAACGCGGTCACTCCTCTACCTCGAAGTTCCGGACGTAAGGCAGTTGGTGGAGCAGCTCAGGTCCAGGGGAGTGGACGTAGTGGACCCTCCGCGCTTGATCTTCAGCCACGTGGACGGGGTGCTGGGGCGTGCCGGAACTGATGAATGGATGGCCTTTATCCGGGATAGCGAGGGCAACACCGTTGGCCTGGTGAGTCAACTGGCTGCGGAGCCGGACGCAGGTAACGCCTAGGGCGCTAGCGCCTCAGATGCACGAGTAGTCATAGTCGAGGCCGCTGGAGACGTACTGGGTGAGGGTGACTTTGCCCCCTCCCGTGAGCGGCGCGGCTGAACACATACGCTTCGCCGATGTCAGTGAACTTGCTCCGGCGAGCCAGCTCCTGGCTGTGTACAGGGGGCTCGAGGTCGGCGTAGAGCCCGCTATCTGGGACCACTGGCTGCTCGTGGAGTAGATTCCGGTCGTTGCGCCGATGCTCGAGAAATAGGCCGCCATCCCTTCAAGGTCCGCGCGGTTGGCAGCCTTGTCGGCCGACCAGCTGTTTCCGGTTTCGACGTCGAGCCACCAGATGAAGGAGGCGGGACTGCTCACCCCTCGGATGTTTGCATCATCGTAGGCCTTGGCATACCCGTACATGTAGGAACAGGCCGCTCCAAAGGACCCGCTCGTGCATTGCCCATAGGGGTTGGCCACAGTCGTTCCGCCGTAAGTATTGCTTGTGGGCCACCAGGAGCCTGCCGAAGCGCGACCTTGGGCTGCCCGGTAGCGCCTGTGGAGGAGCCGGCCCAGGACAGCTCGGTTGCGAGGCACGGATTGGTCGTATTGGCGGTGCCGTTGTTGACGCCAACAATTCCAAAGCTCTGACCCTTGGGCAGGGCTTTGCCGCACTGCGGCCACGAGACGTCATTTCCAGGGGCAGGTGCTGTTGCGGCTTCCGCAGGAAGGCCGACGACCATCAACAGCAATGCCGCAAAGGCGGCCAATGGATAGCGATGTCGGATCAGAATTGACGTCGCGCGGGTGATGTTCATGGTCGACCCCATTTCAGCGCAAAGCAATCAGGAACCCAGCATGAGCGCCGCCTGGTGTAGAGGTCAAGGTATCTTGCTGATCCAAAACGCGCGGGTGCCCTCCCAGCGAAGGGCTGGGAGGGCACCCGCTTTCTGTGGTGGTGGTCAGCCGCCGTAGTTCGCGACCGTTTCCGGGCCCTGGTGCGTGGGCGTGACAGCGCCGCCGGTGTCGTTGACGACGTGATCGATCGTGCCGGCGCCGTTGAGGGACACCGTGCTCAGATCGTGCAGTTTCACGCCCGCGGTCAGCGGCGCTTCGAACGAGTGGCTTGCATGCAGGCTCGGATCGACGTTCGTGAAAATGTAGCTGCCGCCGCCCCACAGTTCGTGCGTTGTGACGATGTCCGCCACCTTGTAAGCGGCGTATCCGAGCGTGCCATCGTGCTGCCACGCGGCCTGGTTGGGAGCGTCATACGGCAGCTCGTTTTGGAAGAAAACCGTCCTGCCCCGCTCTCCGTTCCAGATCACGTTGTCCTTTTGGAAGTGTTCCACGAAGAGGCCGGTGGCAGTGACATCGTCACCGTTCACAACGAGGCCGGTGTCGGAAGTGTTTTCGGTCCAACCAACACCGCCGACACCGTGGTCGGCACGCCAGAGCCACAGGTCATCCAACAGCACGTGATCGCTATCGACCTGCACCCCTACCGTCGCCTTCCCAGCGTGCGGACCGCCGACGCGGAGGAACACGTCCTGCAAGGAGATGGGATCCTCGGCGCTCGAACCGCCCGCCCCGCGCTGATGCTTGGTACCCACCTGGACCAGTACCGGCGAGTTAACCGGACCGGCGTCGACCGTGACACCGGCCACATCCACTCCGGGGACGTCGTCGATGACGAGCGGCGTGGAACCGTTCTCCGCCGTCAGGGTCGCAAGGCCGAGGCCGAGGACCACCGTGCCTGCCCGCTTGATGTGGATCGACGTGTCGATGGAGTAGACGCCCGGCGTCAGGAGCAGGTTCTTGCCGCCGGCGAGAGCGGCGTTGATCCGGCTGATGGAGTCGCCGGGCTTGGCGACGAAGAAGTCCGAAAGGGCGATGGTGCGTCCGGAGGAGCCGCCCGCCGTCCAGTCGGCACCGGAAGAGTCGGTCTTGACGGAAGGTTCGACCACCGAGAGGCCGTTGTCTCCCTGCACCAGGTACGGCTTCTCGCGTGCCGCAGGAGTTGCGGCGAGCGTGGTGTACGGAAGCTTCGGGAAGGATTGGGCCGGGGCGCCCTGCACTCCGGAGAAGACTTGGTTCCATACGCCGTTCGACCAACTCTTGATGCTGCTGTCGCGAGTGTAGAACTGCTGCTGACTGCCGTTCACAATCGCCGAGTCCGTCTTGGAATCTGCGAGGAATCCTCCGCTTGCGTAGGACGGGCCGCTGCAATAGTCCATGAAGGACAACTGCTGGCCCGTCACGTGCACCCGGCGCATCGGTGCAGCCTGGGAAACTGCCCAGAACTCAGCCGAACTGTGGCAACCGCTGCCTCCGACGGCGTTGATGTGCAGGTTCGAGACTGAGCGCCAGAAGTTGTCCAGGGCGATGCAGTTGCTCGTACCGTTGGTGCACCTGTTGTAGACGTCAACATGACCATTGATGGTGACGTCGTCCGGGGATGCGCCGAGGCCCGCGACCTCGGTGTAGTACCCCACCTGGAACACCAGCGGGTGGGCGACTGAACCGTAGGTTCCCGGTGCGAAGAGCAGCGCATAGCGGCCTGTGCCCATTTCGCTGTCGACCTGCTGCTTCGCGATCTCGTCCACCTTGGCCTGGATCGTGGCTTGGGGCATGTCTGGCGTGAAGATAATGACGTTTGGGCCGAGCTCTCGGGGCTGGGGCGTCGGCCCGGCAACAGCACCAGGTGCTGAAGCGAAGACTCCGAGTGCAGCCACCAACACTGCGGCGGCTAATGACGTACGACGCCGTAACTTGGTGGGAACGGACCGTGTTAATGATGACAAGGACAACATTGACCTGCTTCCGTGGAGACCGGCAGGGTGTGAGTGCAGGGGAGCCGTTCTGGCTCACGGGACAGCACCTCTGACCTTCGGGGGTTGAACGTGATTAACGTAACAGTCCGGTTACGAAACGGGCTCGAACTGGACAGGTGTTTTTCCATACGCTTTAGTATCGGCATCCCTGCAATGGACTTTTCGGTATGCCTAACTCCCCGTTACTCTTTAATGAGGATTCCCCGACGATGAGGACAAGGAATGGCTGCCCCAACGCTCCGCCTCGGCACCAAGCCCGGCAAAGCCTGGTCCAAGCTCTTCATGCTTGGCCCGGCCTTCGTGGCTGCGATCGCCTACGTGGATCCAGGCAATGTGGCGGCGAACCTAACGGCAGGGGCCAAGTACGGCTACGTGTTGATGTGGGTTCTCGTTGTTGCCAACGCCATGGCCGTCCTGGTGCAGTACCAATCGGCAAAACTGGGGCTGGCTACCGGGATGAGCCTGCCGGAGATTCTTGGTCAACGGCTCGGCACCAAGATGCGGCGCCTGTACTGGGCGCAGGCTGAAATCGTCGCCGGGGCGACCGACGTCGCGGAAGTAATTGGCGGCGCAGTGGCACTGAACCTGCTGTTCGGGCTTCCCCTCCTTGGGGGCGGCGTGATCATCGGTGTGGCGTCCATGCTGTTGCTCGCCCTCCAGTCCCGGCAGGGCCAGCGCTCCTTTGAGTACGCCATCCTGGTTCTCCTGGGCATCATCGCCGTCGGATTCATCTCCGGGTTGTTCGTTAACCCGCCCGATGCCGGCAGCGCCCTCAGCGGCCTGCTGCCCCGTTTTGAGGGCGCGGACACCGTCCTGATCGCCGCGAGCATGCTCGGCGCCACTGTCATGCCGCACGCAATCTACCTGCATTCGGCATTGGTCCGGGACCGCCACGGCTTTTCTGGGGACCCGATGGTGAGGACCCAGTTGATTCGGACCACACGGGTGGACGTGGTCAGCGCTTTGCTCCTGGCAGGGATCGTCAACATTTCGATGCTCCTGCTGGCGGCGTCCAGCCTTCGCGGCGTCGAAGGAACTGACACGATCGCCGGCGCCCACGCCGCGGTAACCGCGGCCTTGGGACCCGCCGTCGGCGTCATCTTTGCCGTAGGACTGCTGGCATCGGGCCTGGCCTCGACGTCGGTAGGTTGCTACGCGGGTTCAACCATCATGGGCGGCCTGCTGCGGGTGCGCGTACCGCTCATGGTGCGCCGGACGGTGACGTTGGTTCCAGCCCTGATCATCCTTGGCGCGGGGATAGAACCGACCCTGGCCCTGATACTTAGCCAAGTGCTGCTCAGTTTCGGCATTCCCTTCGCCCTGATTCCGCTGATCCGGCTCACGGGCAGTCGCGATGTCATGGGAATCCACGCCGACTCGATGCCGGTCAAATTCGCCGCGTGGACCAGCGCGGTCCTGATCGTGGGCCTCAACGTGGTGCTCATCGCCCTGACATTCGGT
This sequence comes from Arthrobacter sp. SIMBA_036, assembly GCF_046535135.1. NCBI lineage: Bacteria > Bacillati > Actinomycetota > Actinomycetes > Micrococcales > Micrococcaceae > Arthrobacter > Arthrobacter sp. SIMBA_036. The sequence continues at coordinate 170,911 of NZ_JAWRXG010000005.1, read as the reverse complement.
GCCCTGGCCTAGGGGTAGGGTGCACCTCGGCGCCCGTCATGTGGGCACCTTGGACACCAAAGGGACTCTTTCTCGGTAGGATTTGTGACAGGGCCCACGCTTGAGGGCCGCTTATAGCTTGGCACCCCCAGTTGGGGATACTTAGAAGGAAACTATCGATGGCTCAAGAAGCGGGCTCTCACTCTCAGGCCGGGGGGCCGGAACACCCGCCCAAACACGTCCCTGACGCGCCGTCTTCGGAGGAAACACCTTCGCCGGACGAGATCGTAATCCGGGGACAGGTGATGGACATTATCGAATCCATCCTCGACGATACCGAGCCTAAGTCTGAAGGAGCCAGGGCCAGGCTGCGCCGCTTGGTTGAAGCGCGCCCGGACAATCCCGAGCGCGCGCTCCTGGAGCACCTGCTGGCAACCCGCAACCCGCCGTCGGCCTCCCGAGAGCCGTCGGCAAAGGTTCCGGTACAGGTGGAGCCGGCAAGCCTGCACCTTGAATCCCACGATGCCAAGCGGTCGGTCAGCGTACCCATCAGCCACGAAATGCGGGAATCCATCCAGTCGGTCCTCACGGACAAGCTGCTGCTGACAGCCTTCCAGCCTGTTCATGCCCTTCCCGGTGGGGAAGTTGTAGGAGTTGAGGCACTGACCCGCTTCGTGGGCGAGGACGGAGCCGGGGCGGACGTCTGGTTCAATGAGGCTGCTGCCGCGGGCCTCGGAACCGAGTTGGAGATAGCGGCCCTGCACTGCGCACTGACTGCCGCGCACGATGTGCCTGAAGATTTGTCCGTTGCCCTAAACCTCACCCCGGCAACAGCCCAGGATCCTCGCGTTCGGGACCTTTTGGCAGCGGCCACCCTTGCCGCGGACAGGATCATCATTGAGCTCACCGGCAGCCTCGCGTCCATGGAGAGCCCATCCGCTGACGAGATCCTGCGGCCGCTACGTAAACTCGGCCTTCGCGTCGCGATCAGTGCCTCGGGCGCCGGTTTCGCCCCCGCGGACCTGATCGACCAATTGCACCCGGACATCATCAAACTGGATCGTCATCTGATTGAAGGCATCGCAAGTAGCGAAGGTCAAAAGATCCGTGCCAAGGCCATCGTTGAGCAGGCCCGCGCGGCTGGCGCGGACATCATCGCCGAGGGCATCGAAACAGCGGAGGAACTCGAGGAAGTCACGGCCCTCAAGGTCACCGCGGCGCAGGGCTACCTTTTGGGACGCCCGTCGGTTCACCCCCTGGACTGGTCCGCCTGGAGCATCCGTGCACAGACGGAGACGTTGCCCACAAGCTAGGTAACCGCGCTGAAACCAGCCACCCTGGGCACCACGATTCGGCGCGCCTCGCGTTAGAGTGTCAGGCGGGACCGGTGCTGTACGTCGGCTCCATGATCAGGGATCTGCACTGGCAGTGGCCCGCTTAGCAAGGAAGCCTTACGTGATGGACCGGTTAACTAATACTCCCGCGCAACCTCGCACCACAACGTTCCCAAGGAGCCTGCGCGAACACCTGAACACGCCAAAGGGCCTGTTATGGGGGTTCGTGCTGGTTCACGTGGGCTTTTTGGTCTTCGCTGCCGTGCTCTCTTTCCGGGGCGAAGCTTTCAGTGACACGTTCATCTACCGTGACTGGGCGATGGCCGGTTTCAATGAAGCCAACCTGTCGGGCGGCCCGAGTCCATGGGTCTACCCGATCCTGGCACTCATCCCCATGGCAGTGGCCGCCGTCGCCGGACCCGGCCCGTTCTTCTTTCTTTGGGTCCTGCTGACCACGCTCCTCAACGGCTGGGCGCTGCTCGCCCTCACCGATCGCGGTCGCAGGCAACAAGCCATTCCCGCCGGATGGTGGTGGCTGCTGTTCCTGACCCTGATGGGCTGGCTGGGTTTTGCCCGCGTCGACGGCCTCACGGCGCCAGTGGTCCTTGTGGCCCTGGTCTTCGGAGTTGCCAGGCCCTTTCTGGCAGCCGTGGTGCTGAGCATCGCCACCTGGGTTAAAGTTTGGCCTGCCGCAGTCCTGCTGGCCTTATTCGCCGTCGTCAAGGACCGCCTTCGCGTCGTAGCAGCAGGAATTGTGACGACGGCGGTGGTAGTGGCGCTTGCCGCCTCCATCGGCTCCGTCCCCAAGCTGCTCAACTTCCTCACCCAGCAGGGTGACCGCGGCATGCAGTTGGAAGCTACGTTCACCACGCCCTGGCTGTGGCTGTCGGTCCTGAGGATCGGCGATTCCCACATGTACATGAACACGGACATCAACTCCATGCAGGTTGACGGTCCCGGAACTGCCTTCATGTCCGTGCTGATGCAGCCCCTGCTGCTGCTCGCTGCGGCCGCAGTAGCCGGCCTGACGTTCTGGGCGCTGCACCAAGGAAAGCTCACTGGCGGCGTGGACCGCACGGAGCTCCTTCTCTCCGGTGCCCTGACGTTGGTAACGGCTTTCATCGTGTTCAACAAAGTGGGCTCCCCACAGTTCATGGTGTGGTTGGGCCCGGCCGTGGCCGTTGGGCTTGCCCATGACTGGAAGCGGTGGCGCGTCCCCGCCGCGATGCTCATCGCTATCGCCGTCGCCACGTACTTTATTTATCCGTTGTTCTACGACGCACTGAGCCACAACAACCCGTGGATGGCCTTGGTGCTGAGCATCCGCAACGTCCTGCTGGTGGTTCTTTTTTTCTGGTCCGCGCACCGCCTGTACGCGTTGGGCAGGAAGCCATCCGTCGCCACCGAACCAGCGGCCAAGGAGCTTTAAGATTTCGTCCACGTTTTTTGACCGACTGGTCCGTATCCGTAGCAGTATCCTGTCGCCGCGGGTCGTGGCCTGGTTCGCCCGGCCCGGCAGCGTCTGGTGGGGTTTCGCTGTAGTCCATCTTTACTTCCTCGCTTGGATGGCGTCGTTCTTCCTTCACGGGGACACGTTCAGCGACACCGAGCAGTACCGGCAGTGGGCCTTCGGCGGGTACAACCCGGCCAACCTCGATGGCAAGATCAGCCCTTGGGTTTATCCGGTGTTGGCCCAGATACCGATCTTCCTTGCCGGCGTGGCAGGTCCGGCGCTGTACCTGCTGGTGTGGACCCTCCTGATCACCGCACTAAATGCGGTGGGCCTCTGGTATCTCACCCGCGGACCTCGACGCCGGAGCGGAATCGCGCCAGCGTGGTGGTGGCTCTTCTTCACCGTGTTCATGGGATACCTCAGCTTTGCGAGGGTGGAGGGAATCACCGCCCCGATTGTGATGATTGCCCTCCTGTGCGCCGCGCAGCGGCCGGTGGTGGCGTCAGTCCTGCTGAGCGTCGCAACGTGGATCAAGGTGTGGCCGGCGGCCGTGCTCGTGCCCGTTGTGATCGCCAGCCGCCGTCGGCTCCCGATGATCGCAGCGGGAGCCGGGGTCACCGCCGTCGTCGCCGTCGGAACCTACCTCAGCGGCGGTTTCAGCCACATCATGGACTTCCTGATCAACCAGGGTGAGCGTGGCATGCAGCTCGAGGCAACGTTCTCCACCCCATGGGTGTGGCTGAGCGTCTTCCACATCGATGGTTCGACCATTGCTGACAACGTCGCCATCAATTCCACGGAGGTCTACGGCCCGGGCGCCGATGCCGCCGCCTTCCTGATGCAGCCCTTGCTCATAGTGGCCGCCCTGGCTGGGGCGGTGTTGTTGCTGCGTGCCCTTAAGCGTGGGGCGGAGCGGGAGGAACTGTTCCTTGAGGGGGCGTTGCTGATGGTTACGGCGTTCATCGTGTTCAACAAAGTAGGGTCGCCACAGTTCATCATTTGGCTCGCGCCGGTGATCGTTGCAGGCCTGACGCACAATTTCGACCGGTGGAAAGTCCCCGCAACGCTTCTGATGGCGATCGCCGTCACCACGTTTGTGATCTACCCGCTGTTCTACACTCCCCTCATCCACGCGCACCCCGTGATGGCCGCGGTACTCACGGCCCGCAACGTGTTGCTGGTGGTATTGCTGTGGTGGTCCGTGCAGCGGACGGTGGAGCTGGGGCGCAAGCCCACCAAGGTCCTGGTTTCCTAGCGGATGGCCGGTGGCCGTCGGAAAAGGCGGCGGTCACCGCGCCGGACCCAGCCCGACAACTTGCCTTGGACCAGTAACCGTCGCGTATGGATGTCCAAGAACACCAGGTAAAAAGAGAACAGCAGGGTGACGGCGAAAGCCAGCGATTGCAGGTCCACCGAGACCGGCACGAACGACCAAACCGACAGTTGATCCTGGGCTCCGAAGACGATGAAGAACGTCACTCCCACGTAGAGGCAACGGATCTGCCAGTCGTCCCTGATGCCCGTGACGGCGAGGAACGGAACAAACCAGAGGATGTACCACGGCTGAATGATGGGGGAGAGCAGCACCAAGGCGGCAAAGGCAAGCGCCATGCGCCGTACCACCCTGGAATGGTCTCCGCGGAACATCAGTACCACCACCAGCACCATTGCCCCCCACTTCATGGCGGTCCTCAGGAAGCTCGCCATGGTGCCCCCGGGAAGTCCAAGCGCGTTGGCAAAAAACTCGAGTTGCTGGCCGAGGAACCCGGAGGGGGAGTAACCCGTGAAACCGGGAGTCGGGTCGATGATGGCCCATACCCAGCCCAGGCCCAGTCCGTGTGGGATCCCGCTGATGGCCAACACCCCGAAGCTCAGCGCGGCCGTGGCAGCCCACATGCCGAACTTCCGCGGCCACGAGGCGCCGGCCCCGGCCCACATCAGCCCGATGAAGGGGAGCAGCAGCACGGTTGCTGGCTTGATACCGATGGATGCCGTAACGAGCAGCACTCCAATGATCGGCCGGCGGGTGGCGGCGAAGTAGGTACCGGCGACGGCCAGGCCCACCATCAGGGCATCGTTGTGGGCGCTCGCGATAAAGCTGATGAGGAAAAGCGGATTGGCTACCGTGACCCAGAGGGCCCGTGCTCCGTTGACGCCGTGCAATTCGGCGAGCTTGGGAACGTAGAGGACACACAGGAGGACCCCGGCTGCGGCCAGTAACCGGAACAGCAGCACGGAGACGTCCGGTTGAGCCCCCGTGATGGCCACTACGCCGTTGGCCATCCAAAGGAAAAACGGGCCGTAGGGTGTTCGGGCCTCGGCCCATGCCGGGTCCGCACCCAGGGAAAACCAGTTGCTCAGTGTGGAGATGCCTACCTCGTAAGGATTTTGGCCTTCCATCATCAGCCGGCCCTGGCCTATGTAGGCGTAGACGTCACGCGAGTAGACGGGTACGGCAAAGAGCAACGGAAAGGACCACGCGGCAATTGCCGTCACAATGGGGCCCAGGGCATTGCCCTGCCACGTGTCCATCCTCTGGCCCAGTCTTAGCCAGGAGCGCACCAGCAGCATGGCGCCGACGGCCAAGCTGATGGCAGAGACCGTCACCCCCCAGTCTTCGGTACGCAAGGCGATGACGATTGGGTGGCGGATCATCGGGGAACCGTTGGCAATCCAGCCGATCCCAATGGAGCCCGCGAACATCATGAGCGAGCCGAGGAAGCCCTGCAGGATGGCGGGGTAGACCACGGGTTTACCCTCTGAGCGGGTTGTTGCCGCACTGGAACCCGGTTCGGCGTCGCGGAGTGCCTCCGGCGTCGTCGTCGAAGATCCTGTGCCTTTGCTCGGGGTGCTACCTGTCGTCATGACCAGTTAGGTCCCCCACTCGTGGTTGGGCACTCCGGAAAACGGAACGCAGCTGATGCCGAAACAAATATGCTTTGGGCATGTGAAATTTTAGCGCCGATCCGGCCGGGAGCAGCACCGGCAGCAAAATGGCGGTTGGCTACCGGGAACAGAACCAGGATCGCTAGTCCAGTTTACGGAACGTCACGGTGCAACGGGGGAGGTCCCGGCACACGGCGGAACCGGACGTGAAGCGTCCGCCCTACTGCCGTAAGTGGTCCCGTAGCCCGGGCACGGCGAAATCGACTTTGCCGTAGCCTGCCGGTTCGATCAGCCCGGCCGCTATCAGGCGGTTGCGGTACTTTGACACAAGGCTTGGTTTGGACTTGATGATGCTGCCGATCTGCGCGGCCGTTGACGGGCCTTCCTGTTCGGCCATGGCGTGGAGGAAATCCCGGTCTTTATCCGAAATGTCTGAGAGGGCGGATCCAACGACGACCAAGGCGTTACGACGGCGGGCGGCTGCAATGGCCTGAGACACGGCGGCTTGGTCAAGTTTGGAACCGGCACGCTCAGCCGCCATCCAGAGGTAATATCCGACGAGCTGGATGAGGAAGGGGTAACCCTCAGTGGCTTCCGCCGCCTCAGCCGTCAACTCGTCCGGGATGTCAATGCCGCCTTCCCGAAAAAGCTCTTGGTATGACGTGGTCACCTCGCCGATCGCTGCCTCATGGAGGTTGATCCTGTCAGCACGACGAAGAAACGTTGCCACACCTTCGTTGAGCAGGTCTGAAACAGCTGATGGTAGGCCTGCGAACACCAGGCCGATCGGCAACCCATCGCGAATGAAGTGCTGCACATCTGCCGCGAGCTGCGAGATTTCGGTTCGGTCCACTGCATGGATTTCATCAATGGTGATGACCAGGCCGGTACCTTTGCTTGCCAATACGCGCAGCAACTCCTCCCCGGTGCGCCGCCAATCCGGAATTTGCTCCGGTGGGAGCTGGGTTGTCAGGCCGAATCCGGCGGCAGAGAATGCCGTGATTTTTCGCGTCGGCCCACCGTCGCCCAGTTCGTGGAGTATCTGCAGCATGTCCTCGCCCACCTTGGCCAGGAATCCTGGGACGGCCGTCCGGGAGATCACCGCCCAGCCCTGTTCCCGAGCGAGTGATTCCGCGGAGCTGAGCATCACGGTCTTGCCGATGCCCCTGGAGCCCGTGATGATCGTGAGTAGCCCGGGCGCCCCTGATCCCTGCCGGAGACCGTACTCGAATTCATCAAGGAGCCCGGCCCTCCCCACCAGATCGGGCGGAGTTGCACCTGCGGTGGGCTTGAAGGGATTTTGCACGACGCCTCGCTTGTAAAAGTAGGTGAAACTGGTGAAAGTGGTTAAACTCGTCTCAGCCTATCAGCCTGCCCTATTTTTAGCTCCTGATTGCTGCTTAGTAGCCGCTGCATCTGCTCGCCCGCGTCGCTGCCCGGCGCAGGTGTATAGACAACGATGTGCAGATCCGGCCGGTCCGACGGCGAGACCTGGTGATGCTCCAGCTGCAATACGCCAACGGCCGGGTGGTGGAAAAGCCGCTCGCGGGACTCGAAGCCCAGGATGTCGTATCGGTCCCAGCTCTCTTGGAACTCGGGGCTTGCCTCCTTGAGCCGCTCCACTTGGTAGGCCACATCCGGATCGCCCAGCCGTTGGCCGGTTTCGGCGCGGAACTCCGCCAGGAAACGCTTGCTGGTGACGTCCCAGTCAGGCAGGAGATCACGGACATAGGGATCAGTGAAGACCAGCCACAGAAGGTTCCTGTCACCGGCGTCGAACGTTCCTATATTCGGATAGAGCGCCTCATAGGCGCGGTTCCAGCCAGCGACACCCCAGTCCGGCGAAAGGGCATAGGAGGGATTGGGGTCCAAGGCGTCCAGCAACCGTTGGACGTGAGCCGGAACGTTGGCCGCAACCGGACCTTGGGAACGCGCTGACGAATAGCCGCCCAGGGAGAGCACGTAGCTCAGCCCCGTATCCGAGAGGTGCAGGGCACGCGCTATGGACTCGAGGACTTGACGCGAAGGGCTGATGTCCCGGCCTTGCTCCAACCACGTGTACCAGGTGACGCTCACGCCGGAGAGGAAAGCCACCTCTTCCCGGCGGAGGCCGCGCTCGCGGGAACGGCCCACTGGCGGCAAGCCGTAATCGGAACGGAGTGCCTGGCTTCGGCGGGCCCTCAGGTATAGCCCGAGCTCTTTGCGTCTCTCATCTTTCACGGACTCAACACTATTACTCTGTTACTTTCACTACTAGTAGTAAGGCCGTCTTCCGCCATTCGTAGAAGAACAGCAGGATGATACTTATGCCTGCACTTCGCTCCAGAACAGTTACCCATGGCCGCAACATGGCCGGCGCCCGCGCACTGCTGCGCGCTTCCGGCGTCGCCAACACGGACATCGGCAAGCCGATCATCGCCGTCGCCAACTCCTTCACTGAGTTCGTCCCCGGCCACACTCACTTGGCCCCGGTGGGCCGGATCGTCTCCGACGCAATCCTCGCCGCCGGTGCTGTGCCGCGCGAATTCAACACCATCGCCGTGGACGACGGCATCGCCATGGGCCACTCCGGCATGCTGTACTCCCTGCCGTCCCGCGACCTGATCGCCGATTCCGTTGAGTACATGGTGAACGCACACTGCGCCGACGCCCTGGTCTGCATCTCCAACTGCGACAAGATCACTCCGGGCATGCTGATGGCCGCATTGCGCCTGAACATCCCGGTGGTATTCGTCTCCGGCGGACCCATGGAGGCCGGCCGCGTCACCCTGACGGACGGCTCCGTGCGCTCCCTGGATCTGGTGAACGCGATTTCCGATGCAGTGGACGAATCCATCTCCGATGCCGACATCAACCTCATCGAAGAGAACGCCTGCCCCACCTGCGGATCCTGCTCCGGGATGTTCACGGCCAACTCCATGAACTGCCTGGCCGAGGCCATCGGCCTGGCCCTGCCCGGCAATGGCTCCGTGCTCGCGACCCACACCGCCCGCAAGGCGCTGTACGAGAAGGCCGGCAGCACCGTCGTCGAGCTCGTCAAGCGCTATTACGACGGCGACGACGACTCCGTGTTGCCGCGCTCCATCGCCACGGCCGAGGCCTTCGACAACGCCATGGCACTGGACATTTCCATGGGCGGCTCCACCAACACGATCCTGCATCTGCTGGCCGCGGCCCAGGAGGCGGGCGTGGAGTACGGTCTGGCCGAGATGGACGCCAAGTCCCGTCAGGTGCCGTGCCTGGCCAAGGTGGCCCCGAACGTCGCCGGGGACAAGACCTACTACATGGAGGATGTGCACCGCGCCGGCGGCATCCCCGCGCTGCTGGGTGAGCTGAACCGCGGGGGCCTCCTCCACAAGAACGTCCACTCCGTTCACTCCAACGACCTGGACAGCTGGCTGGACGACTGGGACATCCGCGGCGGCAAGGCCACCGAGGAAGCACAAGCTTTGTGGCACGCCGCTCCCGGTGGTGTTCGCTCCTCCACCGCGTTCTCGCAGTCGAACCAGTGGACCACCCTGGACACCGACGCGGAGGGCGGTTGCATCCGTTCCGTGGAGCACGCCTATTCCAAGGACGGCGGCCTGGCCGTGCTGCGCGGCAATGTCGCCGTCGACGGCGCCGTGGTGAAGACCGCGGGCGTGGACGAGTCCATCTGGACCTTCGAGGGGCCGGCAGTTGTGTGCGAGTCACAGGACGAGGCCGTGGAAATGATCCTGAACAAGACCATCAAGGAAGGCGACGTGGTGGTCATCCGCTACGAAGGCCCTCGCGGCGGCCCTGGCATGCAGGAAATGCTCTACCCGACGTCGTTCCTCAAGGGCCGCGGCTTGGGCAAGAAGTGCGCCCTCATCACGGACGGCCGCTTCTCCGGCGGCACCTCCGGCCTGTCGATCGGGCACATCTCCCCGGAGGCTGCCTCCGGGGGAGCCATCGCCTTGGTTGAAAACGGCGACATCATCAGCATCGACATCAGTCAGCGCTCCCTCCAGTTGCAGGTTTCCGACGAGATCCTCGCCGAACGCCGCGAAAAGCTTGAAGTCAATGGCGGCTACAAGCCGAAGAACCGCGAACGCCACGTCTCCCCGGCGTTGCGGGCCTATGCGGCCATGGCACTGTCAGCAGACAAGGGCGCCGTCCGCGATGTCTCATTGGTGGAGAACCTCTAGGGGCCAAGTCTGCTCGGAGGGCCGGGCTTCGGCGATCTCACGGCACAAACCTGTACCCCATGCCGGGTTCGGTGATGAAGTGCTGCGGATTGCCGGGCTCGGCCTCCAGCTTGCGGCGGAGCTGTGCCATGTAGACCCGCAAATAGTTGGCTTCCTTGGCGTACGCAGGTCCCCATACCTCCGAGAGCAGTTGGTGCTGCGTGATGAGTTTGTCAGGATTTCTCACCATGATGTCCAGGATGTTCCATTCGGTGGGAGTCATCCGCACATCACTTCCGGCCCGGGTGATCCGTCTCTTGGCGAGGTCCACGGTGAAGGAACTCGTCTCTACCGTTGCAAGCTCCGGGCCGGGCTCCGTGCGGCGGCGGAGGATTGCGCGCAGCCGGGCCAGAAGCTCGTCCAACCCGAACGGTTTCGTGATGTAGTCGTCCGCCCCGGCATCAAGCGCCAGCACTTTGTCGTTGGAACCGTGGCGCGCTGAAAGGACCAAGATCGGTACGGTACTCCATTCCCGGAGCTTGGTGATCACGGTAGTTCCGTCCATGTCCGGCAAGCCCAGATCGAGAATCACGACGGCGACCGGTCGCTGCGCCGCAGCGTGCAGCCCCGATTCGCCGTCGGCAGCTGTCACCACCGTATAACCCTGACCGCGGAGGGTGATGGCGAGTGCCCGGACAATATGGGGATCGTCGTCCACAACCAGGACGTTGTTCACGGGTTGGCTCCTCGTGTGGGCAGTGGATGGTGATCGCGTTGGAGCAGCAACGACTGCGCTTCCATGGGCGCCTCACCGGTAGGGTGGTCAAACACCGGACCGGCAGAGAGGGGCAACCTGATCAGCATTGTCAACCCGCCTCCGGGCGTCTCTTCCGCTGTCAACGTGCCACCCATCGCTTCGGTGAAACCCTGGGCGACCGCGAGCCCCAAACCCACACCTGCTGCGGCGGGCACATCGTGGAGCCGCTGGAACGGTTGGAACATTTGGACCACGCTGGCGGCAGGAACGCCTTGGCCGTGGTCGATAATTCGCAATTCGCCCGCTGGTCGTCCGGCCAACGGCGTCATGCTGAGTCCACCGGCTGCGCCAACAATGACAATGTCGGAATCCGGGGCGTATTTCACCGCATTTTCAACGATGTTGGCGATGACCCGCTCCAGCATGCCGGCGTCGGCGTCCACTTCTGGCATGTTCGCCGGCAGGTCCACCCGGACCCGCCCCGCCGGGATACCGTGCAGGGCCGGGGGGATTACCTCGAACCAGCGGGTGGGCTTGATCAGGGCGTTCACGGAGTCCGAGGTGATGCGGGACATGTCCAAGAGGTTGCCCACCAGTACGTCAAGACGGTCCGAACACTCATCGATAGTGGCCAGAAGATCTTGTTCTTCTTCTTCGGTGTACTTGACACCCGGTTGCCGGAGGCCGCCGACGGCGAGCTTGATACCCGCTAGCGGTGTGCGCAGATCGTGGGAGACTGCACGCAGGATGGACGTGCGCATCGTGTTGCTTTCTGCCAGGCGCGTCACCTCGCGCCGGCTGGCTGCCAATTGCTTGCGTTCCATCATGGCGGACAGGTGGGATCCGAAAGCCCCAAGGAGCCTGCGATCGCTGGCTGGAAGGACCCGGCCAGAGAGAACCAAGCGGGTGTTGGCGTCGATCTGCTCGGTGTTTTCGTTCTCGTCAGGGGCTTCCTCGCCCGCCGCGGCCACTAACTGCCAACCGTCGTCGCCGGAGGCTGATTCATAGAGGGCCGCGCGTCGTACCTGGAAAACGTCCAGGGCCTGTTCCAGCAGTCCCTTGATGGGGTCCTCAGCTGAGGAAGCGCCGCGCGTCAAGTCGCCCAGGGTCGTCGCTTCGGCGCGCGCGCGGGCTGCCTCCTTGGATCGCCGGGCTGAAAGGTCCACTACCAGGGCAACGGCTGAGGAAACGCCCACGAAGACCAGCAACGCCAACAGGTTCTGGGGGTCGCTGATGGTGAGCGTCCCGAGAGGAGGGACGGAGAAATAGTTCACCAAGAGGCTGCTCCAAAGTGCACCCAACAGTGCAGGCCATAGCCCGCCCACCAAGGCCACGGCAACGGATCCGGTGAGCTGGATCAGCACTGCGGTGGCAATATCGTGCGACGGGCTCACGGCCAGCAGGAATTGCAGCACCACCGGCACCACCACTGCCATCGCAAAGCCAACCATCACCCGGATGCGACCAAGGTCCCGTTGGCGCGAACGCTCAACCCCGCGGCCCCCCAAGGGGTGGGAGACCATGTGGACGTCGATGTCTCCGGAGTCCCGGACCACTTTGCTTCCGACGCCTCCGGTGAGACGGCCTGCCGGGAGTTTCCGCCGAGAGACGCCCACCACGATCTGCGTAGCGTTGACGCTCCGAGCAAAATCGAGCAGCGCCTTGGCCGGGTCCTCGCCGGCAACGGTGTGGTAGCTGCCGCCGAGATCGCGAACCAGCGTCCTCTGCGCTTCCAGTGCCTGCGGTGATTCCGCGGAGACGCCGTCGGCCGCCCTAACGTGGACGGCCAACAGGTCGCCGCCGTTGACCCGTTTGAGGATCCTCGCGGCACGCCGGATGAGCACTTCGCCTTCCGGGCCACCGGTCAGCCCTACGACAATCCGTTCCCTTGCCGGCCAACTTTGCTCGATTTGGTTCTCGGCCCGGTACCGCGCCAAGCCCTCGTCAACCCGGTCAGCAAGCCACAGCAACGCCAGTTCGCGCAACGCCGTCAGGTTGCCCATGCGGAAATAGTTGGATAGGGCCGCATCGACCTTGTCCGCTGCGTAGATCTTGCCGTCGCCAAGCCTTTGCCGCAGCAGCTCCGGTGAGATGTCCACCAAATGGATTTGATCAGCTCGTCTCACCACATCATCGGGAACTGTCTCTGCCTGCTTGACGTCAGTGATGGCAGAGACGACGTCCCCTAGGGAAGCAAGATGCTGCACGTTCACGGTGGACAGGACGTTGATGCCAGCGTCCAGCAGTTCCTCAATGTCTTGCCAGCGCTTTCCATGACGACTACCAGGAATGTTGGTATGCGCGTATTCGTCCACGATCACGGTGTGTGGACGCCGTGCCAGCACGGCGTCCACGTCCATTTCCTCGAAGATGCTTCCCCGGTACTCGATCTCTCGCGGCGGTATGATGTCCAGCCCCTGGAGCAGCGATTGGGTATCGACCCTGCCGTGATGCATGGCGAATGCCACCACCACGTCCTCGCCACGGCCCAGCAGCCTGTGGGCTTCTTCGAGCATGGCATAGGTTTTGCCCACTCCCGGGGCTGCCCCCAGGAAGATTCTCAGTGCCGCGCGTGCCATGTCCTCATTCTTCCACCGGGAGTGGGCCCCTATTTGGTCTTCGCGGCAGAAGCGACATCCAGATTCAGCAACGTCACGTTGACCGATGGCTGACCCCAGAATGCTTCCAGCCCGCTGGTGGTGTTCCTGTCCACCAGGCCTTGGACAGCCACGGGGCTGAGCCCCTGAGCCCGAGCAACCCGCGTAACCTGAAGCTTTGCGTAAGCCAGCGAAATATCCGGATCCAGTCCGGACCCGCTGCCGGTCACCGCGTCGGCGGGCACCTCAGACTCGGTGACGCCCTCCGCGCGGGCGACCGTTGAGCGGCTGGTGGTGACGGCGTCGAGCAGCTTCGGATCGTTGGGTCCCAGGTTGCTTGCGGAGGACGACGCCGGGTCCCACCCCACAGCCGACGGCCGTGCATGGAACCACCGGGCATCCTGAACGCCGTCCTTGCCGCCCGCGGCCTGCACGATGAGCGCGGATGCCGCGGGGCGGCCGGTGGGATCCTTAACGATGGAGCCGTTCGCTTGGAAGGGCGCAATTCCCTGGCCGGCCGCAAAGACCGCCAGCGGGTAGAGCACTCCTAAAACGATTGTTGCCAGCAGCAGGAATCGCACAGCGGTGCCGGCCTGGCGGAGATATCCGAGCAGCAAGTTCATGATGGCCTCCTAGCCAATGCCGGGGATGAGGGAAATGATCAGGTCAATGAGCTTGATGCCGAGGAAAGGTGCCACCAAACCGCCAAGCCCGTAGACCAGCAGGTTCCGGCCCAGTGCTTGGTTGGCGCTGACTGCCCGGTATTTCACGCCGCGCAGCGCCAGTGGCACCAGCACGATGATGATGAGCGCATTGAAGATCACCGCCGCGAGAATGGCCGACGACGGACTGGACAGGCCCATGATGTTCAACAGACCAAGGCCCGGAAACGCTGCAGTGAAGAGGGCCGGGACGATTGCGAAGTACTTCGCAACATCGTTTGCCACGGAGAATGTGGTAAGTGCCCCGCGGGTGATGAGCAGCTGCTTACCGATCCCCACAACATTGATGAGTTTGGTGGGATCGGAGTCAAGGTCCACCATGTTGGCCGCTTCCTTGGCCGCGGGGGTCCCGGAGTTCATGGCCACACCAACGTCGGCAGCAGCCAAGGCAGGGGCGTCGTTTGTGCCGTCCCCGGTCATCGCCACCAGCCGGCCCTCGCCCTGTTCGCGCCGAATAACCTGCAGTTTGTCTTCGGGAGTGGCTTCGGCCACGAAATCATCAACGCCGGCTTCGGCCGCGATCGCTTTGGCGGTGACAGGATTGTCGCCAGTGATCATCACGGTGCGGATACCCATTTTCCGTAGCTCCGCGAACCGGGCGTGCATGCCAGGCTTGACCACGTCGGCCAGGTGGACGGTTCCCAGGACTTGGGCGCCGCCGTCGGGCGTCTTCTCCGCGACGAGCAGTGGCGTGCCGCCATCCGCGGATATCTCCTGCACCTTCCGCCGGACTTCGTGGGGTAGCTGTCCGCCTGCCTCGGTGACGAAACCCTCGACGGCGGACGCCGCACCCTTGCGGATCAGGCGTCCATCCAGGTCCACGCCGCTCATCCGTGTGCTCGCGGTGAACTCCACGATGGTGATCTCCTCCGCAGTGTTCCGGAGATCGACCAACTCGGGGCCATTGACGCCGGCGTCGTTGGCGAGGTCCACAATGGACCGGCCCTCCGGCGTTTCGTCAGCCAGGCTGGAGAGCCGGGCAGCGATGATGAGTTCGCCGGGCTCCACGTCCTTGGCTGGGAAGAAGTTGACGGCCCGGCGGTTGCCGTAGGTAATGGTGCCCGTCTTATCCAGCAGCAATGTGGTGATATCTCCGGCTGTTTCCACTGCGCGGCCGGATGTCGCCAGGACGTTGTGCTGGACCAACCGGTCCATGCCGGCGATGCCGATGGCAGGCACCAAGGCACCGATGGTGGTGGGGATCAGGCAGACCAGAAGGGCTACCAGCACAATGGGCGACGGCGTTGCTCCCGCCAGCGAAGCGAAAGGAGCCAAGGCCATGGTGACCACCAGGAAAACGATGGTCAGCGAGACGAGGAGCACGTGCAGGGCGATCTCATTTGGAGTCTTTTGCCGGACGGCGCCTTCCACCAACTTGATCATCCTGTCGATAAAAGTTGCCCCGGGCTCGGCGGTAATGCGGACCAGGATGCGATCCGACAGGACTTTGGTCCCACCGGTAACGGAAGACCGATCGCCACCGGACTCCCTGATCACGGGGGCTGATTCACCCGTGATGGTGGATTCGTCCACGCTCGCGAGGCCTTCGACGATCTCGCCGTCTGAAGGGATCACGTCACCGGCCTCGCAGATCACCACGTCATTGAGCCGCAACTCGGTGCCGGGTAGTTCCTTGGTGGTTCCGTCGTCCAGGCGAAGCCTGGCCGTGACACCTTTGCGGCTGGCCCGGAGACTGTCCGCCTGCGCCTTGCCTCGCCCTTCCGCGATGGCCTCGGACAGCGTGCCGAACAATACGGTCAGCCACAGCCAGGCGGTCACAGCGATGCTGAAGACGTCGGGCTTGAGCACGCAGATCACCGTGCAGATGGCTGCACCGACGAGCACTACGAACATGACAGGCGAATGGACCATCTGCCGGGGAGCCAGCTTCTTGAAAGCTACCGGGAGGGCCGCCCGGACGGTGGCGGCATTGAGTTTCGCCGGTGTTTTGGTGTGGTGCTTGTGTTCACCCGGAGTGCCCAGTGGGTTGCCGTCGGCGTAGGTGAGGGTGGGGGAGTCCGCGGCGGATGCCGTGCTGGACCGGGTCATTTGATAAGTCCTTCTGCGAGTGGGCCCAAAGCAAGGGCCGGGAAGTAGCTCAGAGCCGTCATGATCACGGTGACACTGAGGAGCAGTGATCCGAACAGCCACCCGTGGGTGGGTACCGTTCCCGACGACGCCGGAATCTTGCGTTGCCTGGCCAGGGAACCGGCCAACGCAAGTACCAAGGCGATCGGCAGGAACCGGCCCAGCAGCATGGCGATGCCCAGCATGGTGGACAGGTATGGTCCGGAGCTGGTGATGCCGCCGAATGCCGAGCCGTTGTTATTCGCCCCCGAGGTGAACGCGTACAGCAGTTCACTGAATTGGTGGGGTCCGGAGGCCGGTGCGTTGGCCATCACCTCCGGCAACAACGCCGTGATCGCTGCAAGCGTCAGCACCAGCGTGGGTGTCACCAGGATGTAGAGCGCCGCCAGCTTCATTTCGCGCGGGCCGATCTTCTTGCCCAGGAATTCCGGGGTACGCCCCACCATCAATCCGGCGATGAAGACGGCAATGATGGCCAAGAGCAGCATGCCGTACAAGCCTGAACCCGTGCCCCCGGGCGCTACTTCGCCAAGCATCATGTTCAGCATTCCAATTCCCCCGGCGAGCGGTGGCAGGGAGTCGTGTGCCACGTTGACGGCGCCGGTGGAGGTGAGGGTGGTGGAGGCGGCGAAGATCGAGCTCGCGGCGGGACCGAGGCGTTGCTCGAACCCCTCGCCCAACCCGCCCGCGGCCGCCGTCGCAGTTCCTTGGGCTGACGCTACAGCCCACCCCATCAATGCCGTGGACGTCAACCAGAGCGTTCCCATGACAGCGGCGATCGTGTAGCCCTGCCGCTGGTCCCCGACCATTCGCCCATAGGTATAGGGAAGGGCCGAGGGGATGAGCAGGATCAGGAAGATCTGGAACAGGCTGGTGAACACGTTGGGGTTTTCCAAAGGATGGGCCGAGTTGGCGTTGAAGTATCCACCGCCGTTGGTACCCAGTACCTTGATGGCCTCCTGGGAGGCAACCGGGCCGCCCGGAATCACTTGGGAGGCCCCGCTCGCCTGGTTCGCCACGTCCGTTGGCCAGAAATTCTGGACGACGCCGCCGATTACCAAGGCGATTGCCGCCACGAACGCCACTGGCAGCAGAACCCTGAAGGATGTGCGGGCAAGATCGACCCAGAAATTGCCCAGCCGGTCCGTCTTGGTACGGACAATACCGCGGATCAGCGCCACCACCACCACGATTCCCACGGCGGCGGAAAGGAAGTTCTGCACCGCGAGCAGGCACATCTGGACGAAAATGCCTACCGTCGCCTCAGGAGCATACGTTTGCCAGTTGGTATTGCTGACAAAGGAGATCGCCGTGTTCATGGCGATCCAGGGATCAACTCCCGGCAGCGCGTTATTCCCGGGAAGCACCCCTTGCAGACGTTGCAGGGCGAAGACCACCAGGATGGATACGGCTGAGAAGACCAGGATGCTCCGGAGATACACGGACCAGCCTTGTTCGGTGTCCGGGTCCACCCCGGCCAGGCGGTAGAACAACCGTTCAGGCCCCCGGGACTTGTTGCCGGAGAAAACACGTTCCAAGTACAAGCCCAGCGGTTTGTGCAGGAGGATCAGGGCCACCAACAGGACCCCGATCTGGGTGATGAATGACGCGATACTAAAAGCCACGTGCTGTCACCACTTTTCCGGGTTAAGCAGCACGGCCAGAAGGTATACGGCCATGGCCAATCCGGCAATGAACAAGCACACCCACATGATGGCGTCCACGTTCATTGACCACTCACCGGGCCATCGCCGTCGACCATTTTGCCCAAGAGGTGGGCAACCCACATCACGATTCCCATGGTCACCACGAGAATCACCACAACAGCCATGTCGGCCACTGGAACGTCCTTTCATCCACGCCCCGTTTACGGGGGTTGATGCCAGTCAACTCCTGTGAAACAGGCGAAAAGGCGTTCCTAACGGTTCCTTAATGGCTGCGGAGGGAATCTTGATGCGCTCTTAACGTAGGTTGCGCAATTGCGCCTCTCCTTGGGCGTACATGTCCAGCAATTCGCGGGCGTGCTCTCCGGCGTTGCCTTCTTGGGCAAGGGCGGAGCGCATCCCCTCAAGCTTCTGTTCCCCAGCGGGGAACGGCGGGAGCAACGGGATGTTCGGGTCCGTGAGCACTTCCAGGACCGCAGGACGGTCCGCGTTCAACACCTCATCCCATGCGGCTCCCAGCATGGCCGGGTCGTCCACGCGCACGCCCTTGAGGCCCAGCAGCTCCGCGTAACCTGCATAGGGGAAGTCAGGAATCTCTTGGCTGGCATTGAACCGCGGCTCGGCCTCCGTTTCACGCTGTTCCCATGAGACCTCGGCCAAATCGCGGTTGTTGAACACGCACACCACAAACCTCGGGTCGGCCCATTCACGCCAGCGATGCGCCACCGTGATCAGCTCCGCCACCCCCAGCATCTGCATGCCACCATCGCCCGCCAACGCCACCAGCGGCCGGTCCGGATGCGCGAGCTTGGCTGCCAGTCCGTAGGGGATGGCACAGCCCATGCTTGCCAGGGTGGCCGAGAGATGCGCAGGAACTCCCGGTGGAAGCGTCAGCTGGCGTGCGTACCAATAAACGCAACTGCCGACGTCGATGCTCACTTGGGCGTTGCCCGGCAGTCTGCCGCTGAGCTCGCGCGCCACCAGTTCCGGGTTGACGGGTTTTGCGGGGATGGCGGCGCGTTCCTCCGCAAGTCGGCGCCATGCGCTGACCTGATGTTCGACGTCGGCCCGCCACTGGGAGCGGGAGGGTTGATCCCGCGCGTCGAGAAGGTCTGACAACTCCTGGACGGTGGATGCCGCATCACCTACAAGGCCAACTTCCACGGGGTAGCGGTTGGCGATCTTCCTGCCGTCGATGTCGATCTGCACCGCCCGCGCTGTCCCCGGCGTCGGGTAGAACTCAGTCCAGGGGTCGTTGGAGCCGATGATCAGGAGCGTGTCGCAGTTTTCCAGCAAGTAAGCGCTGGCGGTGGTGCCCAGGTGTCCCATGGTGCCGGTGGCCAGCGGGAGAGTCTCGTCGACGTAAGGCTTGCCGAGCAGGCTCGTGGTGATTCCGGCGTCGAGTTTTTCCGCTAATGCGATAACTTCCGCTTGCGCGTTGCGGGCGCCTTGTCCCACGAAGAGGGCTATCCGTTCGCCCGCGGAGAGGACATCCGCCGCCCTGTTCAGATCTTGTTGCCGGGGCATGATGTTTGCCCGGTGCCACACAGGAGCCGTGACCACGATTCCGTGCTCTTGTTCGAGCTCCGGAGCTTCCGCCGTCTGGATGTCGTGGGGGACGATCACCACGCAAGGGGACTTCGTTTCCAGGGCTGTCCGGAACGCACGGTCAATCAGCATGGGAACCTGCTCGGGGGAGCTGGCCAGCTGGGCGAATTGCGCAGCGACGTCCTTGAAGAGGGTTAGGAGTTCTATTTCCTGCATGTAGGCCGAACCCAGCACCGTGGTACTTTGCTGGCCGATGATGGCCACCACGGGGACGCTGTCCAGCTTGGCGTCGTAAAGGCCGTTGAGCAGGTGGACTGCTCCGGGTCCTTGTGTGGAGGTCACGACCCCCACGCCGCCTGTGTACTTCGCGTGCCCTACGGCCATGAACGCGGCGGCTTCTTCGTGCCTGGCTTGAATAAATTCGAGGTCGCTTTCGGAGCGGCGGAGCGCACCCATGAAACCGTTGATGCCGTCCCCGCTGTATCCGAACACCCTCTCCACGCCCCATGCTTTGAGGCGCGCCGCCATGAGATCCGAGACCGTTCGTTGGGACATGACGCGCTCCTGTTGTCAGATGACGGTTGCTGCCGGGGTAACTATAGTAAGCATGCTGATGGATATGGCGCTCTTTTTGGCCGCCAGACTCGGGCGGTAGAGGCCTATTCAAACGTGCAGCAAGGGCGATACCTTGATCGCTAGGGAGCCGACTTGGGGGATTCCGGTAGGGCCCCCAACTGTCAGTGTGCCTACTGGAAGCGCTCCTTGGCTGCTGCACATCGCGGCAGTCCCGTGTCGATGAAAGGAAATGCCGTGGCTGTTTCTATCGAATTGGGTAAGGCCCTTGATAAGGCTTACGAAAACGCAAGCCTCGAGGAAGTCCTCAATGCGCCGCCTTCTGCATTGGCCGGATTGACCGAAAAGCACGATGAGCTGTTCAAGGAACTCGGCATCAAGACGATCAGGGACCTGGGCAGCAACAAGTACTTTGCCACGGCAGGCGTTCTCGTAGCCGTGTCCGGGAAAGCAGGATAGCTCCGCCCGTTGGGTAGGCCTGCTCCGCCGTCACCGCGGGCGTGAGCAGGTATTCCAAACTTTTTTTAATTGGCGGCGTCACGTTTCCGCAGGTCAACGTACATAACCAGTGCCCACGTCTTTGTGCCGCGCTTTTGCCGTTGCCCTTTTCGGCCCTGCCGCCGTACATCGACTGAGTTGGCAGCGATGGGTGTGGCGGGTTCTGGGGCCCGCCCGGGGCGCCGTCGCTGCGTGAAACCGGGCTAGTGCGGTCGGTCGTCTGAGTCGCGACCGACCGCACGATCGGTCAAACCGCGCGGGATCGGTTTATCTGGGGAACCGCGAACCTAAGTCCCCGGAACCTCAAGAGGGTGCGTGACTTTAGATAGCCCGCATCGCGTTGTTCCGCTTTTCGTGGGTAAGCTCAGCCAAGCCCAGCGCCTCCAAGAGAGGCGGCATGTACATCCCGAAGCGGCCGCGGTAACCCTTTCGGAGCCCGTACCAGCCACCCACGGGGTTACCCTCGCTGCGACCCCACGCTTCTACGGTCCCTTCGGCAGCCTCTTTGCCTTCGTCGGCAGCGCCGAGGGGGACCCAGTCGCCCTGTTCCACGAGCCAGGCGTGCAGGTCCTCGATGGCGCGGAGTTGGTACGTCAGTTTTGTGGCGCCCACCTGGCAGATGATCGCAGGGGGATCCGAGGCCTCGTCTTTATACATGGTGTAGTCCGAAGAACCCGGTGGCGTCGTGAGCCGCCAAGGGTCATCTTTGGTCCCAGCTCCCGGGGCTGCCTGCCCCGGGGTATCCGGCCCGCCGTCGTCGGGCCCATCGGTATCGGGCCCCTCTGCGGGGTCCTGGGAATGTGCGCCGATCTGGTGGGCTTCCCACCCCTCGGGCTCACCCTCGGCGGGGGCGTCAGTGTGCTGGCGCGGCTCTTCTGCGGACGTTCCAGATGGCTTCACTAAGGATACTTCCTATCCTTGAGGGATTGCTTCGGTGAACAAGTCCGAGTCTACGCTGCGGACGCCGTGTTGCGGGGTCCGCTCTGCGCGGAATTACGGGCTCTAAGCGTGCAGAGCGGGCCCCGCAGCGGAGGGTGTGGCATAGGCTGAAGCCAAGCAGTTCCCCGTTTTGACGACCCAACTGCCAAGGAGAAGTGAAGATGCCCAAGCGCCACAACCCGGCGGTGAAGATCGCCCAGGAAACAGCCCACAACGCAGTGTTTGACGCTCAAGGCAACACCAAGCCCGGCGTCCATAACGTGCTGTTGAAGGCAGTTGACGTCCAGCGCCCGATGGTCCTCGCGAACCTTCGGAGGCTCCAACGCCGCTACCCGAAAGACTCACCGGCGCAGCTTGCCGCCAAACTAGAGCGCCACTACTTGCTCGCCGTCTCAGGCGGGGGTGCGGCGGTAGGTGCCACCGCCGTCGTGCCTGGTATCGGAACAGCGGCCTCGCTGGGACTCTCCGCGCTGGCCACGGTCGGATTCCTGGAGACTACGGCGCTGTATGCCTCGTCCCTGGCAGAGCTCCACGGTATCCGCCTCACCGACCCCGAACGGGCGCGGACCATGGTCATGGCCATCATGCTGGGAGAAGAAGGGACCGCGATGCTCGGTGCCCTCAGCGGTCAGTCGCTCGGCCACAGCAAGGGAGTGACCAACGCGTGGGGTAGGACCCTGACCAAGAAGATTCCCGGAAGCGGATTCGGTGTGGTCCGCGATACCATTCAGCGCGCGTTCTTGAAGAGCTTCATGAAACGGCAAGGTTCAGCGTTCCTCGGCCGGGCACTGCCCTTCGGCGTCGGGGCCGTGGTTGGTGGCGCCGGAAACATGATGATGGGCAGGGCTGTGGTGGCAACCGCCAGGGAAGCGTTTGGCCAGCTGCCCGATACGATCCCTGGTGAATTGCAGCCGGACACAATGGATGCGCTCACGGACTTGGACAAGAAGGGCGACAAATAGTGGATCTCAACGCTGACTTGGGGGAGTCGTTCGGCTCTTGGAGTATGGGCGACGACGCTTCGATGTTCCGCATTGTCAGCAGCGCCAACGTTGCCTGCGGCTTCCACGCCGGTGATCCACTGACAATGCTGGACAGCTGCCGGGCCGCCTTCGAGCTGGACGTCCGGGTGGGCGCGCATGTGGGGTATCGCGATCTGGCAGGCTTCGGCCGGCGCTCCCTGGACATGACGTTCGACGAGCTGTTCGGGGACGTGCTCTACCAACTTGGCGCCTTGGACGGTATGGCCCATGCGGTGGGTGCGTCGGTGGATTACGTGAAACCCCACGGCGCGCTCTACAACAGGATTGTCCACGACGCCGAGCAGGCAGAAGCTGTGGTGGCGGCCGTCCATGCCTACGATCCGGGGCTTCCCGTACTTGGTTTATCGGGTTCCGATTGGTTGCGGTTGGCCGAGGAGTCGGGTCACCCGGTGTTCCGTGAGGCGTTCGTGGACAGGGCGTACCAACCCGATGGCACTCTTGTCCCGCGGACTCACGAAGGGGCAGTGCTGCACGACCCCGACGCCGTGGTAGCGCAGGCGGTACGGTTAGCGACGCGCGGCGAGGTGCTCGCCGTCGACGGTTCCGTGGTTCGTGTCCAGGCCGACTCCTTGTGCATCCACGGGGATACGCCCGGCGCGGTGTCCATGGCAGCCGCCGTTCAGCAAGGCCTGCAGCAGGCCGGGGTGCAGATCGAGGCGTTCGCCTAGGACGTATTCGCCCAGGCCCTATTTGACCCGGGACCTACCCAAACAGCAGGTTCGCCAGCGTGAAGATCGCCAAACCGGCCAACGCGCCCACAACTGTTCCGTTGATCCGGATGTACTGGAGGTCCTTGCCCACCTGCAGTTCGATCTTTTGCGACGTTTCATCCGCATCCCACCGGGCCACGGTGTCTGAGATGACGCCGGCGATGTCCGAGCGGTAGTTGTTGACCACATAGCCGGCAGCATCGCCTATCCATGCGTTGACCTTGCCGGCCAACTCGTCATCGTTGACCAATCGGCTCCCGAAATCCCGGACGGCGCTCTTGAAACGCTGGCTCAGTTCGCTATCCGGGTCCTCGACGGCGCTGAGGAGTGCAGCCTTGACCGTGCCCCACGTGCGGGACGCTAGTTCGCGGACTTCCGGATCACCGAGGATCTGCGACTTGATGGACTCGGCGCGCTCGATCATCGCTGGATCATGCTGCAGGTCTTGGGCGAGGTCGGCGAGGTAGGCGTCGATCGACTGGCGGACTTGGTGGTCCTGGTCGTTCTGCACTGCACGGACGAACTTGGACAGCTCGACGTGGACCCGGTCACCTACCAGGCCATCCACAAATGTCGGCACCCACAGCGGGGATCGATCGGAGACGAGGCGGTTCACGGTGGAATGATTGGCGTCTACCCAGTCGGCGGCACGGTCCACCAGGAGGTCCACGAGCTTGTGGTGGTGGCCGTCAGCGAAGATGCGCTCGGCCATTCGACCAACCGGAGGCCCCCATGGCGGCGTGAGCAGGTGCTTGCGGACCATACCTTCGATAACTGCCTGCACGTCGTCGTCGTTCAGGACGGTGAACGCCCCGCGAATCACGGCACCGCCTTCCTTGGCTACGCGCTCGGAGCCGCCGGGGCTGGACAGCCAAGTACCGGCTTTGCGGGCGACGTCGATACTCGCCAACTTCTCCTGCACAACCTCTTGGGACAGGAAGTTGCTCTCCACGAAGTCGCTGAGCGATTCTCCGATCTGGTCCTTGCGCCGCGGAATGATGGCGGTGTGGGGGATCTTCAAACCCATGGGGTACTTGAACAAGGCGGTCACGGCGAACCAGTCCGCCAGCGCACCCACCATTCCGCCCTCGGCGGCGGCACGGACATACTCGAGCCATGAATACTGCTTCTGCAGGGCGAATGCGACCGTAAAAATGACTGCCATGCCGATCAACATGGCCAGTGCCAAGCGTTTCATCCGCTTCAAGGCAGCAGCTTTTTCGTCATCGCCGATGGACGGGCTCACGACGGCGGATCCGCCTTGGGCAGGCGCAGGGACCGCCGTCGGGCGTGAGCTGGAAGGGTCCGTGATGTCGTCGGCCGGTATTTGTTCAGAATTCACCTGCATTAGCCCAGCGTAGCCCCGTAGATGCAGCACCGTGGGCTACGGTGTCTGCATGACTAGCGACGACTTCACCACTCGCCGGCCCATGGTCTACGCGCACCGTGGTTCCAGTGCCATGTTCGCCGAGCACACGCGGGCCGCATACCTGCAGGCCATCCAGGACGGGGCTGACGGGGTGGAATGCGATGTGCATCTGACGCGGGACCAGCACCTCGTCCTGCTGCACGACGCTGACCTTGACCGGACATCCAGTGGAACAGGGCCGGTTGCCGAACATACGTTGGACGAACTCCGTCAGCTGGATTTTTCCTCCTGGAAAGGTGCACGGATCCCGGACGCATTCGGAGGAGTTGCGGACCAACTACTCACCTTGCCTGAGCTGCTGGACATCATGCGGGAGGCGGGAAGGGAGATCGGCCTTGCCATCGAGCTGAAGCAGCCCAGCCCGTACGGCCTCAAGTTGGAGGACCGGTTGCTGGAATTGCTCACGGAGGAAGGATGGACGCCGGAGCAGTCCCGACTGGACAACATCACTGTCTCGTTCATGAGTTTCGATTCCGACTCCATTCAGCGGCTCTTGGAGACAGTTCCCCCGGAACACATCTGCCAACTCGTGGATGACTTCACAGTGGAGGAGGTCCGGGAGGAAATGGGGCTCGGTTTCATCACGGGAGGCGCCGTGGCGAATGTCCTGAAAGCTATGCAGGAGGACGCCGAAGAGGTCCTCGACAACGGTCGGGTAGGGATCGCTGGTCCCGGCATCGAGTATGTCAGGGAACATGCCCGCACCGTCCAACGGTGGTTGGAGGCAGGCTTGGTGTTCAGGGTGTGGACCGTGGACTCAGAGCGGGACGTGGCCCTGTGCCAAGGACTTGGAATCCAAGAAATCACCACAAACAAACCCGCGCAGGTCCTGTCGCAGTTGATGGTCTCCAACTAGGGCGTAGCTGGGCCTGGGTTGGGGCGGGCTTTGGGGGCTCGGCGCGCTTGTGATTGAGTGAAGCCATGTCATTTCGCTGGTCACCCCGAACATCAAAGAACGCCTCGGCAGTGGGCCTGAGCGCGCTTCTTCTTGCCAGCGCCATGAAGCACTTCCGCACTCCAGGCTTCTATCGCGCGGTGGTCCCTGACTACCTCTGCCGGATCGATGCACCCGAAAACCCAGGGACGGTGGGCCACTCCGGTCGCGCCGTGAACGGCCCACTGGCGATCATGTCCAGGGAGGAATGGATTGCGGTTTCGGGCCTGCTCGAAGCAGGTCTCGGAGCCGGATTACTGATTCCTGCCACACGGAAAATGGCCGCAAACGCATCAACGGCGATGTTTGTTGCATTCCTTGCAGGGCATATTGACGCGCTTCGACGCGCCTACGGACCCGATGGAACGCATTCGGATCGGCGGATCCACACGATTCGGCTACCCCTCCAGATACCGCTAATCCTGTGGGCGTGGAGCCTTAGAAAATGAGCGGGGCTTCACGGGGCCAGGAACCCGCCCGGGTGAGGCTCGGGGCGTCACCTGCGTTCAAGATCGCGGTGTCCCTGAGCATCGCTACGGGTCTATATGGTGTTTCGTTCGGTGCGCTGTCTGTCGCGTCGGGCTTCGACTTTTGGCAGACCATGGCGCTGAGCCTCTTGCTGTTTAGCGGCGGCTCGCAGTTTGCGTTCATCGGCGTGGTGGCTGGCGGCGGATCCGGGCTTGCGGCGATGATGGCCAGTGCATTGCTGGGGCTGCGAAATGGCATTTATGGCATGCAGATCAATGCCTTGCTGCGGCCTGGCGGACTGAAGCGATACGCCGCCGCGCATGTGACGATTGATGAGTCGACAGCGACGGCGTCCGGCCAGACCGATCCCGATGAGCAACGGCGCGGGTTTTGGACGGCGGGCATCGGAATATTCATCCTGTGGAATATCTTCACTGCGGTTGGGGCGTTGGCCGGCGACGCCATGGGTGACCCTAAGAGGTGGGGTCTCGACGGCGCCGCTGTGGCGGCATTCCTTGGCTTGTTGTGGCCGAGGCTGCGAGGCAGGGAACCTTGGGCAATCGCCGCGGCGTGTGCACTCGCAACCGTCCTGGCGGTCCCGTTCGTACCCTCCGGCGTTCCCATCCTGGTGGCGGCGGTAGTTGCTGCAGTGATCGGCTGGTACAGCCATGCCCGCTTGAATGAAGGCCTGGAACCTGACGTGGATCCCTACGCAGGCGTGGACAGGGACCGCAAGATCGGGGGAACGGAATGAACCTGTGGACGTGGATCCTGATCGCTTGCGTTCTTGCCTACGCGACCAAACTCATAGGCTACTTTGTGCCGGCGAAGCTGCTGCAGAACCCGCGGATCATGCACGTGGCCGGGACTATGACCATCGGGTTGCTTGCATCCCTGACTCTGGTCAATGCCGTGGCATCCGGCCAGGGCTTGGTGCTCGATGCCCGGATCGGCGCACTGCTGGCCGCCGCCGTCGCGCTTTTGTTCAGGGCGCCGTTCTTGGTGGTGGTCATTGCCGGCGCAGCAGCAGCGGCCTTGCTGCGACTGCTTGGCTGGGGTTAGCAAGTACGTTCAGGCCTGGCTGTTAAACACGATTCCGGGAATGGGGGTCTGCTCCGGAAGGGGGCGGGCCGGGCGTTCAGTCCGGATCGCGTCCTCAACCAAGGCAACCGGCCGCTTCCATGCAGCTGAACCGGGCTCCATGGTGTCCACGGCACCGATGAGCATTGCCACGAGCCGCACCATGTCCTCAATGGTGATGTCCCGCCGCAACGTGCCCTGGCTTTGGCCGCGTTTGAGGAGTAACTCCATGGAACCGATTATCCCGCCGGTGATGCCGATGAGGAGTCCGCGGCGGCCGGCGACGGCGCCAAGGAGGTTCGCGTCATCGCTCGCAACCCCAACGACGGCGTCGATTACGTTGATGAGCCCTTCGGCGGCGTCCATGCCCTGCGCTGCTGCCTCGGCAACCGGATCTACATGCAGCCTGAGCTGACGCGATAGCGCCGCGAGAACCAGTTGCTCTTTGTCAGCGAAGTTGCGGAAGAGGGTGGCGGGGCCGACGCCGGCGGTGACCGCGATGGTCTGCAGCGGAACCTCCGGACCGTGCTCCCGGAAACACTCCCGCGCCGCGGTAATGATTTTGTCGACGTTGCGTGCGGCGTCAGCCCTCAGGGGCTTGCGTTCAGCGGGCTGTTCCATGCTGCCAGATTAGCAATGCAGGCGTCCCGGCCCGTTGTTACGCGGAAGTAAACCCGTATGTGACAAACCAGCACGTGAAACACTGGATTCATGTTGCTTGCATTTTCAGTTGCCCCTTCAGGCCAGCCCGCTACCCCGGTCAACGGTGGTTCCAACCCCGACGCTTCCGTGCACGACGCCGTCGCTGCCGCGGTCAAGGTTGTCCGTGAGTCCGGGCTGCCGAACCAGACCGACTCAATGTTCACCACGATCGAGGGCGAGTGGGACGAGGTTTTCGATGTCGTCAAGCGTGCCACCGAGGCCGTGGGACGCTACGGCAGCCGGGTCTCGCTGGTGATCAAGGCCGACATCCGGCCCGGTTATACCGGAGAAATAACGGGCAAAGTTGAGCGCCTGGAAGGCGCCCTGTCCGCCGCGGAATAGGTCTTCCTCTGGGGTCCCCCGGATGCCAAACTGGGGCCATGGTTGAACATGTGACCGAGCCCGGCTGGGCTGAGGTTGAACGGTACCTGACAGACGTCGTCGTGCGTCCCGACGCTGCACACCAGCGCGCCCTGGCCTCGGCTGTCGAGGCAGGTATGCCGCCCATCGAGGTAGCGCCGAACGCCGGGAAGCTCTTAAGGATGCTCGTACAGCTTTCCGGTGCCAAACGTGTTTTGGAGATCGGCACTTTAGCCGGGTTCAGCAGCATCTGGATGGCCCAAGGACTGCCCGACGACGGCACCTTGGTCACGTGCGAATTCCTCCAACAGCACGCGGACGTAGCTCGAGCCAATGTGGACGCCGCCGGAGTGGGGCACAAGGTGGAGATCCGCATCGGGGCTGCCCTGGATACGCTTCCGATGCTGGCCGGGCATGAGCCGTTCGACTTCGTTTTCATCGATGCCGACAAGCAGAACGATGCCAATTATCTGGAGTGGGCTATCCGGCTTGGGCGCGCAGGCACCGTGATCGTGATGGACAACGTGATCTGGGACGGGGCCATCCTTGAGCCGGAACGGGACCGACTTAATGCCCCGGGCATAGTGCAGGCGCTTGAAATGCTGGGGAACGACCCCCGCCTGGATGCCACTGCTATCCAGACCGTGGGGAGCAAAGGTTGGGACGGGTTCGCGGTGGCACGGGTACGCTGACGGGATGGATTTCACCCTGCGGGCAGCGCTGGTGGACGATGCCGAGGCCATGGCCGTCATGCACATCCAATCGTGGCGGGAAAGCTATGCGAGCATGCTGCCGCCGGAGTTCTTCATCAGCCAGGAAAAGGCCCTCGAAGACCGCATCGAGCGCTACCGTGCCTCCATCGCGGCGGGCCGCGTGCGGATGCTGGCCCACGACTCCGACGGCGGACTTGTAGGTCTCGCCGCGGCCGGGCCGGGGCGGGATGAGGACAGCCCGTGTGGGGTGGAACTGTTCATGCTCTACACCTTGGCGCGGGTGCACGGCCGGGGAGTAGGGCAGGCATTAGTCAACACGCTGCTTGGGGACGGCCCGGCGTATCTGTGGGTCTTGGACAACAACCCCAGGGCGGAGGCGTTTTACCGGCGCAACGGGTTCGTCCCCGATGGGAAACGCAAACTGTGCGACCCGTCCTGGTATTCACTGCCGGAACACCGGATGGTTCGTCCCGCCGCCGGGCCCTGAGGCCCCGCCGCGGCGGTGACGCTTCATTTCTTTGGCTCAGACCTTTGGCGCCGCTTGGCTCTGGGGTGCCCTACGGCACGCGGCTTGGGGAGGAAACGGCGCAGGCGGTCGTGCGGCGTTTTCGGTGCCGTGGGGGTGAGTTGGACTGGCTGCCCCGGTTGGTCCAGATGCCCCGGTTGGTCCAGATGCTCAGGGTGGTCCAGCGGTCCGGGTTGGTCCAGGTCATCGGGCGTGTCCAAGAGGCTCGGCGGCTTGGGTACGCGCGCAATGAGCAGGCTCACCACGGTCAACCATGCCACCGCGGCAATCAATACCTGCATCCACACTGTTTCACCGAACTCCATGAAGAGATTTTAGGTCTGAATGGAGCACTTGGTAAGCATCCTTAGTACTTATTATGGCCGTGGAAGGTCATATTCCGCTCCACTAGGCTGGATGCATGACCCAAGTGAGGCAAAGCTAGTGGCGAAACCCGGCAAACCCGGCAGGTCCAGTAGATCCAGCAAGCCCAGTAAACCCGGTAAACCCGCGACGACGGCGGGCGTCATCGAACTGGCTGCCGGCGCGCGCCCCAAAGGCCCCGTGGCAGGGGTTTACTACATCGACACGGGCGACTGCGAGTTGGTCCCCGACCAGGACAATTCCACCGGCTGGCTGCTGAAAATCAATGGCGTGATGAGTTCGCACATCGATCTCGCAGACCCGCTGTTCCTCGATTTTGAGTACATGCGCTGGATCGCGGCACTGGTTGAGTCGCGTTGGTCCCGGGACGCCAAACCCAGGTTGCGCACATTGCATTTGGGCGGGGGAGCGTGCACCATGGCGCGGTACTTTCATGCCGCCTATCCTGAGGCACGGCAGGTTGTGGTTGAACTCGACGGCAAGCTCGCAGAATACGTGCGCGGCTGGTTCGACTTGCCCAAGGCTCCGCTGCTGCGCATCCGTGTGGGTGAGGCGCGTGAGGTCACAGAATCCCTGACTCCGAACACACGGGACTTGATTATCCGCGACGTTTTCGCTGGGGCTTTCACGCCCACGCCATTGACTACCCGCGAATTCACGGCACACGCCGATGCTGTCCTGGCCCCGGACGGCCTCTACGTGGTCAACTCCGGCGATGCCCCGGACCTCAAGAACGCCCGGTCTGACGCTGCCACCATCGCGGACACGTTCGAGCACACCCTGATCATCGCCGATCCCGCCATGCTCAAAGGCCGGCGCTACGGCAACATGATTATGGCGGGAAGCCCTGCCCCATTCGGCGATGATCCTGTACTTGCCCGCAGGCTCCTGGGCGGTGGCGTTCCGGCGCACATTTGGGACGACGCCCAGGTGCGGGCATTCGCCGCAGGGACTCCCGTCCGGCACGACCCCGCAGGCTAGGCACGGCCCTGCAGGCTAGGCACGGCCCAGAAGCTCCTGCCGGCGTTCCAAGACTTCCTCGCGCAGCGCGTGGACGACGGCGGCTACGGCCGGCCTGCGCATGGAGTCGGGCCGGAGGACCATCCAGTAAGGCAGCAGTTCGGCGAAGTCCGAGGGCAGCAAGCGCACCAGGTCCGGATGCCTGTCCGCCATGAAGCACGGGAGGAAACCCACGCCCGCGCCGGCCCGCGTAGCTTCGACATGGACGAACACGTTGGTCGAACTCAGGCCATCGCGCATGGAGGGAACCAGGCGCCTGGGGGCGTCGAGATCGTCCACTTGAAGCATGGAATCCACGAAGTAGACCAGCTGGTGCTGTGTGAGTTCCTCGATGGTGGCGGGCGTCCCATGGTCCGCCAGGTAGTTCCGCGAGGCATACATTCCGAGCCGGTACTCGCCCAGTTGGACCGCTTCTGCCCGGTGCACCTGGGGCGCCCCGACCACCACTTCGATGTCCAGCCCGGAGCGCTGCTGCAGGGCGCGTCGCGTTACCGTCACGATCTCCACGCTCAGCCCCGGGTGCTTGCGGCGAAGCCGGGCCACCGCCGGCGCGGCGACGTACGCGCTGAACCCATCGGTCGCCGTCATCCGCACGACGCCGGTAATAGGGTCAGGTGCGCGCCCGCTCGGACTCAGCGCGTTTACGGCCGCTTCTATCCTTTCGGCAACCAGCACAGCTTCGGCGCCCAGTTCGGTAACCTCCCACCCGCCCGCGGCCCGTGCGAGGACTCGTCCGCCCAATGCCTTTTCCAGGGCCGCTATCCGGCGCGAGACCGTGGTGTGGTTCAGTCCCAGCGCCTGTGCCGCCGTCGTGAACTTCCCGGAACGTGACACAGCCAAGAGGATGAGGAGGTCATCCGGGTTTGGATTCATATCTGCATTTTTGCACGTGCGGGGTGCCCTATTGGTTATTGAGGCGGGGCGGATCTGCAGCAATACTCAGTGGAGCATTTCGTGTTGTGGATCACAGCGCGCTCACAAAGGGCATTGTCGAAGAGGACACTGAGGAGATGGACATGGGCGTAGAACAGCGCTCCGCATCAAGCGCAGGCAAGGGGACCGGCAAAGGTTCCGGACTTAAGAAAATCGTTGCCGCCTCCATGGTGGGCACCGTAGTGGAATGGTACGAGTTCTTCCTGTACGCAACCGCAGCAACCCTGGTGTTCGGCAAGTACTTCTTTCCCAGCACCGGCAATGAGCTGGACGGCATCATCCAGGCCTTCCTGACCTACGCGGTGGGCTTCGTGGCCCGACCCCTGGGAGGAATCGTCTTCGGCCAGATCGGCGATAGGCTCGGCCGCAAACCAACCCTCCAGCTCACCATCGTGATCGTCGGAGCCTCCACCTTCCTGATGGGCTGCCTCCCAGGCTTCCACGACGTCGGCTTCTGGGCGCCGGTCATGCTGGTGGCGCTCCGCTTCATCCAGGGCTTCGCGCTCGGCGGGGAATGGGGCGGCGCGGTGTTGCTGGTTGCCGAGCACAGCCCCAACAAGACACGGGCCTTCTGGTCCTCCTGGCCGCAGGCAGCCGTTCCGGTGGGCAACCTCCTTGCCACCTTGGTCCTCTTCGTCATGTCCACCACCCTCAGCGCTGACGCCTTCCTCGGCTGGGGCTGGCGCGTAGCGTTCTGGTTGTCGGCAGTGATCGTGTTTGTTGGCTACTACATCCGCACCCACGTCACTGAAGCCCCGATCTTCCTCGAGGCCAAGGCGCAGGTGGAAGAGTCCAAAGCCATCAGCTACGGCGTGGGCGAAGTCATCCGCAAGTACCCCAAGGGCATCCTCCAAGCCATGGGCCTGCGCTTCGCGGAGAACATCATGTACTACCTCGTGGTCAGCTTTGTCATTGTCTATCTCAAGACCGTCCACAAGTACGACACCTCCTCCCTGCTGCTGGCACTTCTCATTGCCCACCTCATCCACTTCCTGGTGATCCCCCAGGTGGGACGGCTTGCAGACTCTTGGGGACGCAAACCCGTGTACCTCATTGGTGCGATCACCGGGGCGGCCTGGCCTTTCTTCGCCTTCCCCATGTTCGACACCCGCAACCCGGTGATCATCGTTCTCGCAACCACCATCGGCTTGTGCCTGCATGCGTTCATGTACGCCGGGCAGCCGGCCATCATGGCTGAGCTCTTCCCCACCAGGATGCGCTACTCCGGGGTCTCGCTGGGATCGCAGGTCACCTCGATCTTCGCTGGCTCACTCGCCCCGTTGTTGGCAACGCAATGGCTCAAAGACACCGGTTCCTGGCTGCCCACCGCCATCTACCTCTTGGTCGCATGCGTCATCACCGCCGTCGCCGTCGTTTCATTGAAGGAAACCAAGGGCATCGCGCTCCAAGAGGTGGACCAGGCCGACGCTGTGCGCCACGGACTTACCCCGGCCGGTGCTGCCATAACGAAAGGCTGATCAAATGGACAACTCGTTGAATGGGCGCAAGGCGCTGGTCACGGGCGGCGCGAGCGGTATCGGCGCAGCTTGTGCCCGTGCGCTCGCCGCCCGAGGGGCCAAAGTGGTTGTGGCCGACGTCGATGCCTCCGGAGCTGCCGCGCTCGCCGACGAACTGGGCGGCACCGCATGGACCGTGGACCTGCTGGATACCGACGCTCTTGGAACCTTGAGCCTTGATTGCGACATCCTCGTCAACAACGCCGGCATCCAGAAGGTTGCACCCATCGAGGAGTTCAACCCCGCGGATTTCCGGCGCATTATGGCCCTGATGGTGGAGGTCCCGTTCCTCCTCATCCGGGCCGCGTTGCCCCACATGTATGCCAACGGATTCGGCCGGATCATCAACATTTCGTCCGTTCACGGACTCCGCGCGTCGGCGTACAAGAGCGCCTACGTTTCCGCCAAGCACGGCCTCGAAGGGCTGAGTAAAGTGACGGCGTTGGAAGGTGGCGAGCATGGAGTCACTTCCAATTGCATCAACCCGGGCTACGTCCGGACCCCGTTGGTGGAGCGCCAGATCGCCGATCAAGCCAGGGTCCATGGCATACCCGAAGCCGAAGTTCTGGCCAAAGTAATGCTGACCGAGGCTGCGATCAAACGGCTTGTGGAGCCCGCGGAAGTCGGCTCCCTGGCTGCGTGGATGGCCTCCGACGACGCCGGTATGGTCACCGGAGCCAGCTACACCATGGATGGCGGATGGTCGGCTAAGTAAAGCCCCACCTCCCCGGGGCCAAGGCGGGCGCGTCCGGGTTCTAGGCTGTTTCGTCTACCAGCTCTGCCCGGCGCAGCCCGCCCCCACGGACCCACAATTTATAGGCCACAAGCAACAGCACCAGCCAGGTTCCGCCGACGTAAAGCGCCACCCGCGTGTCCTCGAAAGCGCCCAGGATCACGATGACAACTGCCATGAACGCCATGGTCAGGATTGAGGCGAGCGGCCACAAAGGCGAACCAAACTCCGACGCCGGCAGCCCCTGGAGCTTGATCTCGCGTTTCATGGCCACGTGCGATGCCAGGATCATGACCCACACCCACACGGTGGCGAAGGTAGCGATCGATGCGATAAGCACGAACACGTCCTCGGGGATCACGGCGTTTAGGACCACGCCCACCAACAGGATGCCGCCCATCATCACCACGGTCATCCAAGGAACACCATGGCGGGAGACCTTGCCGAAGCTCTTGGGGGCATGTCCCTGCTGGGCCAGGCCGAACAGAATGCGCCCGGCACCGAAGATATCGCTGTTGATCGCCGAAAGCGCCGCCGTAATCACAACACCATTGAGGATGTGGGGTGCCGCGGGGATGCCCAAACCGTCAAAGATCTGCACGAACGGGCTGCCGGTTGTACCGATCTGGTCCCACGGGAAGATGCTCATCAGGACGCCCAACGTCAAAACGTAGAAGAGCAGCACGCGCACCGGGACCGTGTTTACCGCTTGCGGTATGACCTTCTTGGGATCGGCGGCTTCCCCGGCCGTGATGCCGATCGTTTCGATGCCACCGAAGGCAAACATTACGACGGCGAACGCGGCCAAGAGCCCCTCGAAACCATTCGGGAAGAGGCCGCCGTGGTTGACGAGGTTCCCCAACCCCGGCGCCACGGCACCGCCGTCGCCCGTTTGGAAGCCAAACACAACGATCGCTGCACCGCCGACGATCATGGCAATAATCGCAACCACTTTGATCAGCGAGAACCAAAATTCAAGCTCGCCGAAGACCTTGACGCTGAGCAGGTTCATGGCTCCGAGGAAGAGGATGATGGCGAGCACCCAGATCCATCTGTCCACCTGCGGGAACCAGAAGCCCATATAGATGCTGAAAGCCGTGACATCGGCGATCGCAACGATCGCCATCTCGAAGACGTAGGTCCAGCCGGTCACAAATCCGGCGAACGGTCCGAGGTAGCGGCTCGCATACTGGCCGAAGGAGCCCGATACGGGGTGTCGAACAGCCATCTCGCCGAGGGCCCGCATCACCATGAACACGGCTGCGCCACCGATGATGTAGGCCAGCAGCACCGACGGGCCGGCTTTTTGGATGGCGGACGCTGAACCGTAAAAGAGGCCGGTCCCAATCGCGGAGCCAAGGGCCATAAAACGGATGTGGCGGACGTTGAGGCCTCGGCTGAGCGCCGTACCCGCGGCTTGGAGGACAGAGCTCTCCTCAGCCAGCTTGGTTTGTTGCATAGTAAAACCTTCTCGTCTTTGGGAGGGGATCGCTATCCAGCAGACCACTTTCGGGAGGCTTGTGATCGGACTCACGGACCTTTGGTGTCTTTGATCGCAGACAACTCGAGTCTGGCACTCCAGACTCGAATGGCTCGTAATGGTCTGGCGCCTGCCCGGTTCCGCATGCAATCTTGAGTACGGGATACCGGACGGTTAGTCCGACAACCCATGCACGCGAGCAGTGAGGAACCATGACAACGACGCCAGTGGCACCGAGCAAGGCAACATCGAAAGTCCCGGCTGCCGAAAACACCCTGCGCATCCTGAAGCTGTTGGCCTCGCGCCGTGGCCCGATGGCGGCGTCGAACATTGCAACGGCCCTTGGCTTGCCGCGGTCCAGTGTCTATCACCTCCTGGGAGTCATGGAGGCCAACGGCTTCGTGCTCCACTTGCACGAGGAACAGCGCTACGGGCTGGGCATCAGCGCGTTCGAGCTCAGCTCGGCGTATTCGCGGCAGGAACCTTTATCCAGGCTGGGCCGCCCGATGCTCGCCTCGCTCGTGGATGCCATCGGTGAGAGTGCGCACCTCGCTGTGCTCCACGGCCGCGACGTGCTGTACATCGTTGAGGAGCGCGCGAAAAACCGCCCCAGCCTTGTGACCGACGTTGGGGTCCGCCTGCCCAGCCACCTCACCGCGACTGGACGGGCGATTCTCGCGGCCCTCCCAAAGTCCCAAGTGCGCGCCCTGTACCCGAATGCTGCCGCGTTCACGTCGCGCCATGAGGTGGAGTTTCCCATCATGAAATACTCGGCGCTGTCCTCCCATCTGGATCAGGTGCGGCAGCGTGGCTACGCCACGGAAAACGGCGAAATCACGCCGGGATTCGGCTCCATTGCCGCCGCCGTGACGGACCATGTCGGATGGCCGACGGCGGCAGTCGCCGTCACGTTCTTGGAAGACAAAGTGCCGGCCGAGCAATGGCCGGTCCTGGCCGCGAGGATCCGGAAGACGGCGGACGAGCTCTCCATTCGGATCCACGGCCGCCCCGCGGGCTAAGCCCTGCCGACCGGGATCGAACGCGCGCAGTTCGTCGCTGCGCGCGTCTGTAATCCCGGACAGTACCCTGCATAAAGCCATTCCTGCCGCTTGGTAAAGGGGCTTTAGTAGAAGCAGGAGATCTTTCCACCACATACTTCCCAAAGACGAAGGAGTCACCATGGCACCCGCCGATTTCACTACTGGTGCCCGTCCGGTTAAGGCCGCGCGGGGTACTGGGCTTACTGCTAAGTCGTGGCAGACCGAGGCGCCGTTGCGCATGTTGATGAATAACCTGGATCCGGAGGTTGCTGAGCGTCCGGATGATTTGGTGGTTTATGGGGGTACGGGCCGTGCGGTGCGGTCCTGGGCTGCGTTTGATGCGATTACGCGGACGTTGGAAACCATGGAGAAGGACGAGACCCTGCTGGTGCAGTCGGGTAAGCCGGTGGGTGTGTTCCGTACTCATGAGTGGGCTCCGCGGGTGTTGTTGGCGAACTCGAACCTGGTGGGGGATTGGGCGACGTGGCCTGAGTTCCGCCGGCTCGAGGCTGAGGGTTTGATGATGTACGGGCAGATGACGGCCGGGTCGTGGATTTACATCGGCACGCAGGGCATCCTGCAGGGCACGTACGAAACGTTCGCCGCGGTCGGGAACAAGCTGGCTGCTGACGGTCGCCACCCGGCCCCCGCTCTCGAGGGTTCCTCTGCTGCTGGTTCGTCGGAGGGGCCGTTGGCGGGGACGCTGACGTTGACCGGTGGTTGTGGTGGGATGGGCGGCGCCCAGCCGTTGGCTGTCACCCTGAACGACGGCGCGTGCCTGATTGTCGACGTCGACGAAACCCGCCTGCGCCGCCGCGTCGGCAAGCGCTACCTGGACGAGGTCGAAACGGACCTGGACACCGCGATCGCGAAGGTCAATAAGGCCAAGGAAGAGCGCCGTGGCTGGTCCGTTGGCTACGTGGGCAACGCCGCTGAGGTGTTCCCGGAGCTGCTGCGCCGTCACAAGGCCGGAGAACTGACCATTGATGTGGTCACGGACCAGACGTCCGCGCATGATCCGCTGTCCTACCTGCCGGTGGGCATCAGCGTGGAGGAGTGGCACACCGAGGCCGCGGCGGATCCGGAGGGGTTCACGAAGAAGGCGCAGGCGTCGATGGCGGCTCAGGTCCAGGCGATGGTGGAGTTCCAGGATGCCGGGGCTGAGGTGTTTGATTACGGGAACTCGATCCGTGATGAGGCCCGTAAGGGCGGGTATGACCGGGCGTTTGAGTTCCCCGGCTTCGTCCCGGCGTACATCCGCCCGTTGTTCTGCGAGGGCCTGGGTCCGTTCCGCTGGGTTGCCCTGTCCGGGGACCCGGAGGACATCGCGGTGACGGACAAGGCCATCAAGGAACTCTTCCCGGAGAACACCCACTTGCATAAGTGGTTGGATGCTGCGGCGGACCGGGTGGAGTTCGAGGGGTTGCCGGCGCGTATTTGCTGGCTCGGGTACGGTGAGCGGGCCAAGGCCGGGTTGTTGTTCAACCAGTTGGTGAAGGAGGGCAAGGTCAAGGCCCCGATCGTGATCGGCCGTGACCACCTGGATTCGGGGTCGGTGGCGTCCCCGTACCGGGAGACCGAGTCCATGGCTGATGGTTCGGACGCGATTGCTGACTGGCCGTTGTTGAACGCGATGCTGAACACGTCCTCGGGTGCTACCTGGGTGTCGATCCATCACGGCGGCGGGGTCGGTATTGGCCGGTCCCTGCACGCGGGGCAGGTTTCCGTCGCGGACGGCACGGACCTGGCCGCGGAGAAACTCGAACGGCTCCTGACCAACGACCCCGGTATGGGCGTCATCCGCCACGTCGACGCCGGCTACGACCGAGCCCTCGAGGTCGCCAACGAACGCGGCGTCCGCATCCCCATGAACGAAGCCCCGGAAAGCAAGTAAGAACATGACCATTACCTCGAACGAACAACTCACCGTCACCCTCGGATCTTCCGGCGTGACCCCGGAAGACGTCGTCGCCGTCGCCCGCCATGACGCTAAGGTGACCATTTCCCAGGATGCCCTGGACACGGTTGCGAAGGTCCGTGCCCACATCGACAGCCTCGCCACCAGCGACGTTCCCGCGTACGGCATCTCCACGGGCTTCGGCGCGTTGGCCAACCGACACATCCCCAATGACCTCCGCACGCAGCTGCAGAAGTCGCTGATCCGCAGCCACGCTGCGGGCATGGGGCCGGCCGTGGAACGGGAAGTGGTGCGCGGCATCATGTTCCTCCGTGCCAAGACCCTGGCATCGGGCCGCACAGGAGTCCGTCCTGTGGTCTTGCAGACCATGGTGGACGTCCTCAACGCCGGCATCACGCCGCTGGTCCGCGAGTTCGGTTCGCTGGGCTGCTCCGGCGACCTCGCTCCGCTCTCGCACTGTGCTTTGGTGCTCATGGGCGAAGGCGAGGCAATGGGTCCCGACGGCGAAGTGTACGGAACGCCCGGAAACAAGAGCGTCGCTGAGCTGCTCGCGCAGCACGGCATCGAGCCGGTAACCCTGGCCGAAAAGGAGGGCCTGGCACTAGTCAACGGCACCGAGGGCATGCTTGGCATGTTGCTGATGGCCATCGCCGACATCCGCATGTTGCTCGCGACGGCGGACGTCACCGCGGCGCTCAGCGTCGAGGCCCTGCTGGGCACGGACCAGGTGTTCCTCCCTGAGCTGCACGCAGCCCTGCGTCCCCACCCGGGCCAGGCTGCCAGCGCGGACAACATGCTCCGTGTCCTGTCCAACTCTGCGATCGTTGCATCCCACCGAATCAACGACACCAAAGTCCAGGATGCCTACTCGCTGCGTTGCGCGCCGCAGGTTGCCGGTGCTGTCCGTGACACCGTGGACCACGCCGCGCTGGTCGCATCCCGCGAACTGGCCGCAGCCATCGACAACCCGGTGGTCCTTCCCGACGGCCGCGTTTCGTCTAACGGCAACTTCCACGGCGCACCTGTGGCGTACGTCCTGGACTTCCTGGCCATCGCCGTCGCTGACCTCAGCTCCATCGCTGAACGACGCACTGACCGCATGCTGGATCCGGCTCGCTCCCATGGCCTTCCGGCATTCCTGGCTGCCGATCCCGGCGTCGACTCCGGCCTGATGATCGCCCAGTACACCCAGGCCGGCCTCGTCTCGGACAACAAGCGATTGGCCGTTCCGGCCTCGGTGGACTCCATTCCGAGCTCCGCGATGCAGGAAGACCATGTGTCCATGGGCTGGCACGCCGCCCGGAAGCTGCGCAAGGCTGTGGAAAACCTCCGCCGGGTGCTCGCCGTCGAGCTCGTCACCAGCGCCCGCGCCATCGACATGCGCACGCAAATGTCCGACGGCGAACTCACCCCGGGACCCGCTGGTGCGGCCGTGCTTGAGGTGCTTCGTGAAGTGGTCCAGGGACCGGGAACCGACCGGTTCCTGTCGCCCGAACTCGAAGCGGCTGACCGCTTGGTAGGCTCCGGCGCGGTCCGCGCGGCCGCCGAATCCGCCGTCGGGATTCTGGCCTAGCGCCGAATAAAGCGCTCATTCGATGGGCAAAACCGCCACGCCCCGGAAATTGTTCGCAACGCAATCTCCGGGGCGCGGTGCGTGTAGTAAAACTAGTGTCATAACTCACATTCAAGCGAACATCCACAAAGGGGTAGAAGTTCAATGAAGGCACGCGGAGCAGTCCTGTCCAAGCGAAGCGCTCACTCAGCCATGGTTTCCGATTGGAAGACGCTGAAAGTGGGCGAACGCGTGGAAGTGCTCAAGCACGCCCACGTGATCGCCACCGGGCAGGTCGAGGAGATCTCCACTAGTGGAAACGTGGTGTGGCTGGAGCGCCTCGGGCAGGGCGTTACCGAAGAGGGCAAGGAACTGTTCATGAAGTCCGACGGCGTTTCGCTTCGCCGGGCATAAATACAGTACGTGGAGGTGCCTGTTTAACAGCAGGTGTCTGCTTAAAAAGAAGCCGGGGCTCATGTGAGCCCCGGCTTCTTTTTTGCTGCTAGGCAGCGAGTGCTTCGTGGATCTGGCCGAAGGGAACGGATTCGTCCAGGGCCACGGTGTAGGTGCCGGGCTCGTGCCGGGTCACCATAATTCCGCAGTCGGCGTCAACCGCTGCGTTGTTGATCAAAGCTTCCACGGCGCGTTCTAGTCCGTCGTGGATTTCATCTGCCTTGGAAAAGGACAGTCGTATTTCGCGTTCTGCAATGATTGCAGGGGTCATTGGGGGGCCTCCTCTTGGATGTCGCATGCGAGGGCGACCCATCAATTATAGGGGGCGGAGCTGGTATTACCGTCCGGGAATGGTCACCGCGCCGGAGTGTGACCGCGATTTTGACCGCACCAGCTTGGCCACTCCCGCGCCGATCAGGAGCGTGAGGATGGCGGCCGCGGCGTGCGTATACAGCATCAAGTCACCAGCGTGGGCCGCCGGATGCGAATTCGCGCCGGAGGTCACGTCCGTGGGGATCTGCTGTGGGCCGTGTGAGTGAGTGAGGAGTCCACCGCCTGGAAAGGATCCTCCCAAGGTGTCGAAGCCAAAGAACAGCAGCTGCTGTGCAAGGCCGGAGATCAGTAGCAGCAGTATGGGTCCGTGAATCCACCGGCCAATAAGTTCTGCCGCCAATGCGCACAGTGCCGTCAATGCAAGCAGCACGGGCACGGAGGGGGCGCTTCCACCTGAGAGGAGGTGGGCTACCAAGCCCAAAGCGACCGCTACCGGTCCCGCTACCCAGCTCCACTTCTCCTGCACAGCACTCGGACCCATCGCCATCCTCTCCTCCACACAGGCTATGCGGAAGAGGGAGGAGATGAACAGGGTCGTGCGCCGCCGCTAGGCGAGGAGGCTGTTTACCAGCCGTGCGGCGACCTTCGCGGTCCGGGAGTCAATGTCGAACTCCGGGTTCAACTCGGCAACGTCCACATGGAGCAGCTTCCCGCTCGCGGCAACTTGGCGGCACACGGAACTGATCACCGGCAGGGGCACTCCGTACGCAGCAGGGGCGCTAACGCCGGGCGCCACCGAGGCAGGCAAGACGTCGAGGTCGATCGTCAAGTAAAGAACGTCGATGCCGGCCAAAAAGTCCGCGACGAATACTTCCACCGCTTCGCGCGAGCATTGTTCGTCGAGGATGTATTTCACGTCCAACCGGTCTGCGGTGTCGAAAAGCGTCCGGGTGTTGTTGGGTTCGGAAATTCCGACGACGGCGTAGTTCAGTTTTCGTCCGGCCTCGGCCTCCGCCGTGGCCATCTGCAGGAACGGCGTACCCGAGCTTGGAGTTGCCTCATCCCGCAGGTCAAAGTGGGCATCCAGGTTCAGCACACCCAGTCGCTTCCCTTGAACGGATTCGGATCCGGCCACACCAAGGTAGCTGGCGAACGCTGTTTCATGCCCGCCGCCCAAAACCACGGTGAGGTTTCCGGCGTCGAGCAGCTTCGAAATAGCCTGCCCGGCACGTTCTTGGCCCACTTCGAGCGCATCGCCCTCAACCAGCACATCGCCGGCGTCGAACACGTCACGGTCCAGGTGATAGGCCAACGGGCCCAGCGCCGAGCGGATAGCTGCAGGCGCCGCAGCGGCGCCCACGCGGCCCTTGTTCCGAAGGACCCCGGCATCACTGCAAAAACCCAGCACGACGGCGGGCCGGGCAGCTGCCTCGGCCGCTGCCTGCGTGTGGGGCACCACGGCTTGCCACCAGCGGCGGTGCTCGGCGCCGTCGCCGTCGAAACGGCCGGTCCAAGGGTTGGCGCTGATGTCTACAGTGAGGCTCTGGCTGCTTGTTGGTCCCATGCTTCAAGCACACCCGAAGGAGTGGATGAAAACCAGCACTTCGGCGTCGGGAGTGTCTGGGTCTCCGGACTCGGGCCTTGCCCTTACTTGACCCCGAACATCTCCTCGATGGTGCCGATGCCAAAGAACAACACGAACGCCGCTGCCACAACCCACATGAGTGGGTGCACCTCACGCGCGCGGCCCTGGAATGCGCGGATCAGCACGTAGGAG
This sequence comes from Arthrobacter sp. SIMBA_036, assembly GCF_046535135.1. Lineage (NCBI taxonomy): Bacteria > Bacillati > Actinomycetota > Actinomycetes > Micrococcales > Micrococcaceae > Arthrobacter > Arthrobacter sp. SIMBA_036. The sequence continues at coordinate 128,701 of NZ_JAWRXG010000005.1, read as the reverse complement.
ATAAAGCCGGCCCCCAAGCCGTTCGCGATCGAGTACGTGAACGGCATAAGGGCGATGGTCAGGAAGGCGGGGATGCCGAGGCCCCAGTCCTGCCAGTCGATCTTGCCCACTTGCGAAACCATCATGAAGCCCACCACTACTAGTGCCGGCGCTACGGCTTCGAACGGAACCAGGTTGATCAGTGGGGTGAAGAACATGGCCACCAGGAACAGGAGGCCTGTGACGATCGAGGCGAGGCCGGTTCGGGCGCCTTCCCCGATGCCGGCGCCGGATTCAACGAAGATCTGGTTCGAGGAGACGGAGGAGCCACCGCCGATGATGGCACCGAGGGCGTCCACCTGAAGGACACGGTCAACGTTGGGGATGTTGCCGTGTTCATCCACGGTGCCTGCCTCGTTGGCCAAGCCCACCATGGTGCCCATGGCGTCGAAGAAGATGCTGAGCAGGATCACGAAAGCCAGCAGGGCGGCGGCGATGAAGCCGAGGTGTTGGAAGGCACCTACAGGGTTGGCTTTGCCGATCAGGGACAGATCGGGGGCACCCCATTGCGAGATGGTGGGTGCTACCAGCGACCAGCCGCGGGGGTTGACGTTTTTCCCATCAAAGCTGGGGCCGATGTGAAGCGTGAATTCGAGGATGGCCGCAAGCACGGTGGACACCACGATGCCGATCAGGATCGCACCGCGGACCTTGCGGACAACCAGGGCGATGGTCAGGATCAGCCCGACGACGAACACCAGTGTGGGCCAGCCGAGCAACTTGTCATCAACGCCCAGCCCCAGGGGAACCGTGGTGTGGGCGGCGTCGGGGATCCGGCGGACAAAGCCAGCATTCACGAGCCCGATCAAGGCAATGAAGAAGCCGATGCCCACCACGATCGCGGTCTTTAGGGCATCGGGAACTGCCTTGAACACAGCCGTCCGGAAACCGGTCAGGACCAGGATCAGCATGGTCAGGCCGGAGAGGAGCACCAAACCCATCATGTCCGGCCAGGTAAGGCCCGGGTGCGTGGCAACCGTGACCGCTACAAAGGCGTTAACGCCCAAGCCGGTGGCCAAGGCAAATGGGTGTTTGGCCCAGGCGCCCATGAGGATTGTCAGGATGCCTGCAACGAAGGCAGTGGTCGCCGCAACAGCAGCCGACCCCAAGGTACCCCCGCCGGAATCGGCGCCCGAAAGGATGAGAGGGTTCAAAACCACGATGTAGCTCATGGCGAAGAACGTCGCGAACCCGCCCCGGATTTCCCGCGAGTACGTGGATCCGCGTTCGGTGATCTTGAAGTAGCGGTCAAGGGCAGAACCTTGTTTCAGCATGAAGGTCTCCGGGGTTCGGGGGGAGTGTGCTATCAAATCCTATGCCCCGCGGAGCGGGTGCCTGTGACCATTCGCCTACTCTGTAAGGAAGCCAACACTAGGAGAAACCGCCCCAAATGCGTACAACCCGCACGCTTCTGGCCGCCGTCGTCGCAGCTCTTGCCTTCGCCGGCGCTTTGCTGTTTTCAGCAGCGCCAGCGTCCGCGCACGATGTCGCTGAGTCAACGGCACCAGCGAACGGTGCCACCGTGGCAGAGGTTCCAGCGTCGGTTTCGATCACGTTCAACAACCCGCCGCTGGCCATCGGATCCGGCGTCACCGTTAGCGAGGGCGGGCAGAACTGGGCGGACGGCGCCGTCGAAATAATCGACAACCAAGCCGTGCAAAAGTTGCGTTCCGGTGCCCCGGCGGGCAAATACACGGTTGTATGGCGCGTGGTCAGCTCCGACTCGCATCCCATTGAAGGCACCTTCAGCTTCACGGCAACCACTGGAAGTACGACGTCGGCAGGCGGCGCTGCGGTGCCGTCCGCCTTGGCGGCGGTCCCGACTGCGGGCGAAGCGGCTCCCGGCAGCAGCAGTGCGCCTCGGGCGGGCGAGGGCGTGCGTGCCCAGGACTCGTCCGAGCCGTTTCCTTGGAGCATAGTGGGCCTGGCTGTGGTCGCAGTTGGCATAGTGGCGTACCTGGCAGTGACTGCGCGCCGCAAACTGGCAGTCCCGGACGAGGCAGACGGCGACGACCAGCCTGAGTAGGGAAGCCTGAGCAGGAAGCCTGTCCGTTACAGAAATGTGACTTTGCCGGAAGGATCCCGTACGGTTGTAACTGTGCCTGTTCCACGTAGCGGGCACTTCCGGACTGATTGCCTAGCTCTGCCGCAGTCCCGGAATCCGTTCGCAGACAAACCACGGCAGAGACGGGGAACCCAATTTAGGTCGCTTTCGAGCGTGCCTTGGGGTGAAGCCACGAGGCTTCCGCTGCACAGCGGGGGATCGTGGCCGGGTGACTCCCATCCGAATCCGACAGCTAACCTCGCAGGCATCGGGAGAGGCTCTTTCATGTCTTCACGCATTCTTCGCGGCCGTCGTAAGGCGGACACCGTACGTCCTAATCCTTTTATTTCCATCTCCAAGGCCGTTGCCGGCAACGCGTCCGGCGCTGGTCGCCAGGCCGCCGTGATCGCCGCGGCGTCGGGCTTGGTCTTGACCGGCACCGTAGCGGCACACGCTGCCGAGCCGCCCGTTCAGCGGGATTCCAGCCCCGCCACCGTAGCGGAACACGTCACCGGGGCGCCTAACCAGGTCGTCACCGCTGCAGCTACGGCAACCGTCAACTTCGAGCGTCCCACTGTTGCCTCCGAGGCAGCCCCGGTCGTCGAAAAGCCGGCCCCCGTCGTCGACGCTCCCGCCGCTCAGGCCCCGGTCGCCAAGAAGGCAGTCGCCGCAGCTGTTGCTCCAGCACCCGTTGCCGTCAAGGCCACTGCAGCCGCACCGGCTGCAGCGCCTGTAGCTCCTGCGGCCGCCGCGCCGGCCAGCGGTGTAAACGCCGCCATGGTCGCCTCGGCATACGCGCAGATCGGCATCATGCAGGATTGCACTGCCATGGTGGAAAGGGCCCTTGGCTCGGCTGGCATCCCTGTTGGGGACCTCGCGCCCCTGCAGTTCCTGAACTACGGCAAGGTAGTCAGCTCACCGTTGCCGGGCGACATGATCGTCCAGTCCGGTCACGTTGCCATTTACATTGGCAACGGTCAGGCCATCAGCGGTGGCATCAACGGCAACCAGACCGGCATCCACCCTGTTAGCTGGATGACCGCCGTCGGACCTGTCACGTACGTGCGCGCGGGCGCATAAGCTTCAGGCTGCAGCTTTAGGCAGCAAACCAAAGGCCGGCATGGTGGAGGACTAGCGTCTTTCGACCGTGCCGGTCTTTGGTGTTCGCAGTTGTGCGATTAAGTCTCAGGCGATGGCCATACGGGAGCCAGTGGAAAGGGATCCGCCAGGCAAAGCGACCTTTGACGAAATCGCCTGCCCCACGGCCTTGGCTTGCCGGAGCACCTCCTTGGGGCTGGGCGCAATGAGTTCACCGACGCCCACGAGGTGCATTCCCAGGGCACGCATGGCCGTGGCAAAGTTCTGGCCCAGGGCGATCCCCAGTTCGGACAGCATGCGACGCAGTTGGCTTTGTGCGCAGCGCGTCACCACTATGTGATCCGCCAACAGAATGCCGTCCGCTGTATGGACAGCCCATTGGCGCGGGGCGGCTTCCATGGGGCCTGAGAGCTCCAACGCCGCGTTGGCAGCAGCCCCCGTGAAGCTTTTGGACAGCCCGTAACCGAGTTGCGCGGATGGTTCACGCCCGAGGAAATCAAGGCGGAGTGCACGCGTGGCATTGCGCACATCTATGTGGTGGTTGGCGGCGTAGTTGCGCAAGTGCCGGAGGATCTCGTGGCGTTCTTGGATGGTTCCAGGGTCACCCGCGTCGCATCGCTGAAGCATTCCCGTGTTGACGTTCTGTCCGGAAGCGGACAAGGCGCCGAAGCCGTCTAGAACGATGGAACCGACTCCGTGGCGGCTAAGCTCACTGGCCACTGCCAAGCCGGAGAGGCCGGCTCCAATGACCACGGTGGTGGTACGTTCCATGCCGGAATCAGGCGTCAGTGACACTGCGTGGTTCCTCCTTGACATCGGTGCTGTTCGGGCTGCGCGTGGGCCCAGTCGGAAATCCCAAGCGGCCGCAGCTAATGGCCGAGGTGTGTTGTGAAACACATTCCCCGTCCATTCAGTGACTCGAACACTACCGAACTTTTTCGGCCAAGGATAGCTTTCAAGGAGGCGTTTTTCGGCGTCCTGGCGGACCGCAATAACGGGGTCCAAGAACTGAGCCCGGACCGTTACCCACATAGCCCAAAGTCGCCTTGATTAGGCCCTGTGGACCGAGAATAGTGGGCATTGGCGGAAGAGATTCCTTGAGATCTTTCGCCCCGGTTGTTGACACCAGTGCCTGCGGGAAGCCGTAGGAAGAAACCTCTGGCAGAATAGCCGGAACATCAAGCAGTAGGTGGAGAGGCGGGCCCCCATGGACCAGCACGGCAGGCACATCAATGAGCCGAATGACCGCGAGGACCAGGCAGTGGCGCCTGGTGGCATCGTGGTCGGAGTTGACGGATCCGAGCATGGAAAGTGCGCCTTGGTTTGGGCAGCGAGGGAAGCCGAACGCCGCCAGCTACCCCTGCACATCGTCACGGCATATTCGGTACCTATTTTTGCTGCGTCAGGGCTCGACGGCGGTTATGCGACCGTAGACGATTCGGTGATCCGCGAGGGCGCGGAGGCCATCATTGCCCAAGCCATGGACAAAGTCTCCAGTTATGCCATCGACGTTGACGCCTCTGTGGAAAACGGCGACGCCGCGGGCGTGCTGCTGGATCTTTCGGCGGACGCCGCACTTCTTGTTTTTGGAAGCAGGGGGCGGGGCGGTTTTGTGGGTCGGCTGCTGGGATCGGTAAGCAGCGCGCTGCCGGCCCACGCCAAGTGCCCCACCGTAACAGTTCCGTTGTACTGCGCGGACCGCCTAGGTGAAAACACCGAGGATAAACACATCAAAGCCCAGCACGCAAAGTCCGGTCCGCGGACCGTGGAGAACGTGGTGGTGGTAGGTGTTGACGGCTCGGAGCAAGCCCGGGTGGCAGTACTTGATGCGGCGGAACAAGCCATGCGGATAGGCGCCAAGCTCCGGGTTATCTGCGCTGTGCCGCAGTACAGCGGCTCACTTGCTTGGGTGCCTGCACCCATGGACCGGGACGCTTTGTTCGCGGACATCAAGGTCCAGCTTGAGGCGGGCGTGGCCTGGCTCAAGAGCCACTTCCCTGCATTGACTGTAGAAGCGGAACTCAGGGACGGTTCACCGGTGGAGGTCCTTGTCGAGGCCAGCGGCGGGGTGGAGCTTGTTGTCCTGGGTACTCGCGGACGTGGTGGGTTCGCCGGAATGCTGTTGGGCTCCACCTCGGATGGCGTCCTTCACCATGCCAAGGGGCCGGTGTTGGTTGTCCCGGACAGGGAAGACCCTCGGTTGGCTGACCGGCCCCAGTTCGGGCCGATGCTCGGGGCAGCGTAGGTCGGTCCCGGCCGGGAGTGCTGGGTCCAAGCCGGGAGTGCTAGCTCCCGGCTAAGCGTGCTGGTGTGACTCGTGCTCGGAGTGGCTGACGGGCTCCAACTGGAACGTGCAGTGCTCCGTGTCGAAATGCCGGCCCAGACAGGTCCCCAGCTGATCGAGGATGCTATCGGCCCCGCTGGCGTTAAGCACTTGGTCCTCCACCACCACGTGGGCCGAGAAGACCGGAACCCCTGAGGTGATGGTCCAAATGTGGATGTCGTGGGCCTCCACTACTCCGTCGACGGCGATGATGTGTTCCCTGATCATGTTCACATCAACTCCCTTGGGCGTTGCCTCAAGGAGCACGTCCACCACGTCTCGCAGGAGGTGCCAGGCCCGGGGGATGATCATGAGGGAAATGAGGACCGACGCAATCGGGTCTGCTGCCGTAAAGCCGGTGGTCATGATCACAACGGCAGCCACAATCACGGCAATTGAACCAAGGAGGTCGCCAACGACCTCCAGGTAGGCACCGCGGACGTTCAGGCTTTCTTTCTGCGCGCCTTGCAAAATCAGGAGTGAGCAGAGATTGGCGACGGCGCCCAGGACTGCTGCCCACAACATGACGTCGGTACGGATGTCCGGCGTCTCGCCAAAACGACGCAACGCTTCAATCATGATCACTACAGCGATGACAATGAGGATCAGTGCGTTGGCCAAGGCCGCCAGGACCTCTGCCCGTTGGTAGCCATAGGTCCGTTGATCGCTCGCTGGCCGGGTGGCAATCCACGTTGCCATCAGCGCGATGAAAACCCCTGCCGCGTCTGAGAGCATGTGGCCGGCGTCGGCCAGCAAGGCCAGCGACCCTGACACCACGGCGCCGAGCACCTGGATTCCCACCACCGCTAAGGTGATGGCCAGTACTGCGATCAGCCGTTTCCGGTGCCTACCGGTTGCTGTGAGTCCGTGGGAATGATTGTGGTCGTGCGCCATGCTTACAAGGCTAGCCCCAGCCGAGGTCATGGAGCCTGTGGTCATCAATTCCGAAGTGATGCGCAATCTCGTGCATAACGGTGACGACCACCTCGTGGATGACTTGCTCACGGCTTGTACACATGTCCAAGATGGGTTGCCGGAAAATGGTAATCCGGTCCGGCAACGAACCTGCCTCCCACCACGAATCACGCTCGGTCAGCGGGACGCCCTCATAAAGCCCAAGCAATACGGTGTCCGGATCCTCGCCTGGCTGGGGTGTGTAGACGTCCTCGATGAAAATGGCCACGTTGTCCATCGCGTTGGCGGCCTTGGGCGGAATCCGGTGCAAGGCATCAGTAACGGCCGCCTCAAAATCTTCGGCCGACATCCCGAAGGGAGCCTTCCGCAGCGGCGAGGAGGGAAAACCGCCGTCGGGAATGTTTGGAAGGCCGGGCGGGAGGTTCGCGGGCATATTACGACTGTAGCCCGTGGGCAGGGCCCTGGGCTGTGGCGTCATGGGCGATACTAAATCTAAGCCCTCGCCAACGAACAGGATCTGCATGTCTGCCTCGCCCCATCTCACGCCCGAGCCACTCGCCGTCGTCGTGGTGGGGGAGGCGCTGATCGATATCGTGAAGTCCCCTGAAGGTGACATCGAGTACCCTGGCGGTTCGCCGGCTAACGTCGCCTACGGACTGGGCCGACTGGACGTCAAAGCGGGGCTGCTGACGGCGATTGGCCGTGACGAACGGGGCGCAGCGATCGCCTCACACCTGGAGAGCGCCGGCGTCGTGCTGTTGCCAGGGTCCAAGTCTCTGGAGAAAACGGCGACGGCGACGGCCCGGATTGCTGCCGACGGTTCGGCCACATACACGTTCGACATCGACTGGGCCTTGCCGCCCGTTGCCCTGCCCTACGCTCCGCGGATCCTCCATACCGGCTCCATTGCGACGTTCCTGGAGCCCGGAGCCGGGGTTGTGCGGGGTTTGCTGGAGCAGGCGCAGGGCGGGTCGATGGTGACCTACGATCCCAACATCCGTCCCGATCTTCTGGGGAGCCATCAGGAGGCGTTGTCCCTTTTCGAGGAGATGGTGCCACTGACGGACGTCGTCAGGATGAGCGGTTCGGATGCCCGCTGGCTTTACCCGGGCAAGGATCTGGAGGATACCGCGAGGCATCTCCTGGCCCTTGGCGCCGGGCTGGCTGTCATCACGCAGGGCGCCAAGGGTTCGCTCATGGCGACCAAGCACATACAGCTCACCGTTCCGGCTGTGCCCTCCGCCGTGGCAGACACCATCGGCGCCGGTGATTCGTACACCTCCGCGCTGATCATGGGCCTGTTGTTGCGGGGTAGCGACGGGATGGCACCCACGGTCTTGGAGCGGATCGGGACCATCGCATCGATGGCATCGTCGATCACCGTGGGCAGGCCCGGCGCCAACCCGCCGACGCATCGGGAACTTCTGGCAGGAATGGCCCGCTAGGACCTGCGGCGCGTCAATCCGACGCCGATCAAGCACACTGCACCGCCAACCCAGCCCCAAATGGTTGGCACCTCTTGAAGCACCGCCCACGAGATCAAAATGGTGGTCCCCGGAACCAGGTACGTTGTGGCCGCGAGCCGCCCGGCGGAGATCAAGGAAAGTGCGTACGCCCATGTAGTGAAGGCAATGGCTGTAGGGAAGATTCCCAGGTACACGAGGCCGAGTGTGGCCGGGAGTGGGGCCGCTTGCACTTCGCTAACGAGCTGCCCGGCCCAGGGCAGGCAGCAAACGGCTCCCACCAGGATGCCGAACCAGGTCGCCTGGCCGGCGGTGAATTTCCGGAGTACAGGCTTTTGTAGGATCGCGCTCACTGAGGCGAGGACAGCGGCAAGCAAGCACAAGAGCACACCGGCGACATCCGCCGTCGAGCGTTGTCCCGAACCCAGCGCGATCATCGCGACGCCGCAGAACGCAACCCCGCTGCCAATCAGCAGCCACCGCGGAAAGCCCTCCTTGAGGAAGATGCCCGCAAGGATGGCGATGAGGATGGGGGAAACGTTGATCAGCATGGCGCTGGTGCCGGCGTCGAGCATGTGCTCCGCGGCGTTCAAGGCCACGTTGTAGCCCCCGAACCACATCACGCCGTAGGCAATGATCGGGAGCCACTCCCGGCCCCGAGGCCACACTTTGAGGGTCGGCAGCACAACAATACCAAGCGCGACGGCGGCAACCGCCAGACGTCCCAGTGACAAGGAACCGGGGGAGAAGCTCGGGCCCACGGCCCGGATTCCGACGAAAGCCGAGGCCCAGAGGAGCACGGTGATGACGACGGCGGCGATGCCACGCCTGCTGATGCCCGCTGTCCGCGCTGGGGTGGTGCGCGGCGGCAGGCCGGGATTGGGTTGGCCGGATCCGGCCGGGGTGGTGGTTGTCATAGGGATAATCTAATCGCGGTTCGGGACAGCCGCTGGCGGGTTTCGGACACCTCACGAAGTCCCGCTAAGGCGACCGCTTCACGGCACAGAGCCCCGATTTGGGAATATCGCTCTTCATGCTCTAAAGTTTTAGAGTCCAGTTCGGACGGGCAAGAACCGGGAAAGACCGCGGAAGCGGGCTTTTTCTCTGCTCATTTACGAACTGAGTTCAGGCCCCCATCGTCTAGCGGCCTAGGACACCGCCCTTTCACGGCGGCGGCACGGGTTCGAATCCCGTTGGGGGTACGCAAGGCAAGTGGTAAACCGGGTCATGAAAGTCTGGTAAGCTAGAAGCCTTGAAAAAAACGCGGTAGCGATATCGCACAGCAAGGCCCTGTAGCGCAGTTGGTTAGCGCGCCGCCCTGTCACGGCGGAGGTCGCGGGTTCAAGTCCCGTCAGGGTCGCTCTGGGATACGGAAGAAATTCCGGGTCTCAAGGTGACATGTCACCTAGGCTCTGTAGCTCAGTTGGTAGAGCGTTCGACTGAAAATCGAAAGGTCACCGGATCGACGCCGGTCGGAGCCACCACTGGGAAGCATCAGTTCATTCGAACTGGTGCTTTTCTTCTTTAACGGGCTATAGGTCGGCACCTCACCTGTTGGTTCCGGCGGTGCGAGCGAATCGCCATAGGATCTGCGTGGCAGCTTGTGCGCGGCGTATGAACCGCCGAAGGGTCAGGATGGTCCGGTCGGCCTGGGCGGTGCTACAGAGTCTCGTCGTGGCTCTATTCGCTGCCGTAAAGCCCGGGGTAGCGCTTTGGTCCTGGGAGGCGTCGACGCCCAAAGGTCATGGCTCCCGCCCTCGGCTCGTTTATGCTTCTCCAGCCCTGCCACTGCCCGGTGGCGTCTCCTGCTGATCATCGGCGCCATTGCCGGCGGCGCAGGGAGGAACCGCCTAAGAGCCATCCCGGAGCACGGCCCGGCGCCACCCACCTGCGAACGGCGCCCTATTGACGCCTGCATTTCCCTATGAAACGATGATGATCTCGTTTGATACCGGTATCAAACGTTTCATGGCTTGCTGATAACTCCGAAAGGACCATCCGTGCTTGGCTTCAAAGAAGAGCAATTCCTCACACAGGCCCGCAGTGCATTGGCGCTGCAGGGTGAGATTGAATCGGTCGTTGAGACCATCCAGCAGCGGGGCATCGAGAACCTGTTCCTGATCGGCGCCGGCGGTACATATGCCGCAATGCTGCCCTACGAGCACTTCATCCGTTCCCGCTCCACGCTGCCCGTCCGTGCCGCCATCGGCAAGGAACTCATGCTGACGAACGACCCCACCTTCGGTGCTGGCTCCGTTGCAATTTTCGCCTCAGTCTCGGGCACCACCGAGGACGTCATCGAGGCCATCGAGTTCGCGAAGGCCAAGGGTGCCTACACGGTGGGATTCACAGGCTTCGGTAACAGCCCCTTTGCCAAGGCGCTCGACGTCGCGCTCGTGACGGAACCCAAAACCTGGCCCTTCGACATCCCCATGATTCTCCTCAGCACCAAACTGCTGGCAGCGCGCGGGGAGTTCGATGGCTACGAAGATCTGGCCTCCGAACTGCAGTCGGTCCCGGAGGGCCTGATCGCCGTCGCCGGTCAGGCTGAATCGGTAGCCGAGGCTTTCGCCGAGAAGAACAGGGACGCCGACTACCACTTCCTGGTGGGTACCGGAAACCTCTGGGGCCTCACGTACCTCTACTCCATGTGCATTCTCGAAGAAATGCAGTGGCTCCGCACCACCCGTGTCCACGGTGCAGAGTTCTTCCATGGTTCCTTGGAACTCATCGAGGAAGACACCAGCCTGATGCTGCTGGTCGGCGAAGACGAGAGCCGCCCGCTCATGGAGCGAGTGGTGAAATTCGCTGAGAACTACAACAAAAACACCACCCTCCTGGACAGCAAGGACTACGAGCTCCCCGGCGTCAGCCCCCGGTTCCGCGCCTTGGTGGCCCCCCTGATTCTCGATACCGTTCTGGATCGGTTCAGCAAGCACCTCGAACGCGTGCGCAACCACTCCTTGGATCTGCGCCGTTACTACCGCGTGGTGGAGTACTGACGCATCCATCGGCCCATTCGTGGGCAGTTCACCCCGTCTGCGGGCCCGGGAAACCCCGGGCCCGCAGAATCTAGACAGGAAAAGCATGAAAATAATCGGGTTCGGGGACAATATCGTGGACCGTTTTCTGGACCGCAATGTGATGTACCCGGGTGGAAACTGCGTCAACGTCGCCGTCTTTGCGCACCGGCTGGGAATCGACTCCGCCTATCTCGGTGTGTTCGGCTCGGATCCTTTGGGCGAATTCGTTCGTGAAGCGATCGACGCTGAGGGGGTGGACACCAGCAAATGCGTTGTACGTGATGGCCTCAACGGCGTCACTGAAATCAAGGTGATCGATGGCGACAGAGTCTTCCTGGGCTGGAACCAGGGAGGCGTCACCACCAGTGATCCATTCGTCTTGACGCCGGAACACCTTGAATATCTGGCGTCCGCGGATCTCGTCCACTCGAGTGTCTACTCGGCTTCTGAGTCCCAACTGGCGGCCGTTCAAAGCACCGGAAGCTTGGTTAGTTACGACTACTCTTCGGAGCCCGAGCGGCGCGCCGACTCCTACTTCAGCCAAACGGCTCCGTATATCGACCTCGCGTTGCTCAGCTGTGGAAACCTGCCCGTGGAATCGGTTCAAGACGACCTGCGGAGGGTGCACGCAGCCGGGGCCGCGCTGGCGGTCGGAACCAGGGGGGAGGCAGGGGCAATGATGTACGACGGCGAGACTTTCCTTACGCAGGCGGCTGCACCTACTGATGCCCGGCAGTTCACAGACACGATGGGCTGCGGCGACGCATTTCTCGCCGGACTGGTAGTGGAATTGCTGGGTTCCGGCTGGACGCGGCAGTGCCGGCCTGCCCATGGTTCGCTGCAGAAAGCGTTGGCTCGCGGGGCAGAGGCCGCGGCGGCCCAATGTTATGTAGAGGGCGCCTTTGGTTACGGCCGGCCGGTCGGTGCACCAACTAGGATCTGATGGAGGAAGAATCAAAGGGCACGTCCGCTGCAGCGGATTCCATGATCAAAGGAGGCAGGATGGCGTCGGATCATCAGAACCACCCGGCTGCTCCCACCATCACGGAAGTAGCCGCTGCTGCAGGGGTGGGCAGGGCCACTGTTGCCCGTACCCTGGGGAACTACGGCTCAGTCAGCGAGGTCACCCGCGCCAAGGTGATGCGGGCGGCCGAGAAGCTGGGCTACCAGCCGAATTCCTTGGCGAGGAGCATGACCACGGGTGTTACCAAGACACTTGGCATTGTGCTGGCCGATGTGGCCAATCCCTTCTTCTCCGGAGTGCTCAAAGGTATTTCCGAGACTGCGAAGGGAGCCGGCTACGACGCCATCATTCTGAGCACCGACGAGAAACTTGAGTTGGAACGCGACGCAATCGCTGTGCTCTTGGCCAAGCAAGTAGATGGCCTCGTGGTGGCCTCCGCCGCGGGCAGGAGTGACGATGTTTCCCATCTTTCCAATGCCGTGGACCGTGGAACTCCCGTGGTTCTCATCGACCGCCTGGTAGATAGCTTGGAAACCGATTCCGTGGTGATCGACAACCGTGAGGCTGCCCGCGCAGCTGTGGCATCGCTCATCCGGAATGGGCATCGGCGCATAGCTTTTGCCTGGGGTCCTGTGACCTTGAGCCCAGCTACTGACTTGAAGCAGATGCACAGCATCCTCGATGAAGCTCTCTGGAGTGATGGGGAGCGATTGCGGGGATACCTGGATGCCCTGGAAGAGGCGGGCCTGCCCTTTGACACGGACCTGATCACCCATGTTCTGAAGAACGAAGGGCAAGCGGCGCGGGCGGTCAGCGGCATGCTGGCACTGGCCGATCCGCCCACGGCCATCTTCACCACCGAGACAGAGGCAACGGTGGGCGCACTCCATGCCTTGCGTGCCAGAAACCTCCGGCTTTTGAAGGACGTTTCGCTGATCGGCTTCGATGACAGCCCATGGGCTGCCGTCATGGAACCACCTTTGTCCATGATCCAGCAACCCATGCGTGAGATGGGTGCGGCGGCCGCACAGCAACTGATGGCACGCATCTCTGGTGACACTTCCGCGCCCAAGAAGCATGTGCTGCCGTCCTTGCTTGTCGCACGCTCCTCCGACGGTCCCGTGCGAGCCTCCAGCAGCAGCTAGAAATTTCCCATCCGCAATTTCCTGCAGGACCCTTCCCCGGCGCAGTAAATCATGATTCACTGTGGTACCGGTATCACACGTTCCAAACCCTTCCCTTTCCGTGAAGCCCCACAGCATCCCAACGCCGGGCATGACTTCCTCCACAACGTGGAACGCGGCTAAACGGCTACCGAACGAAAGTAGAAGTAATGCGTAAAAGCACCCAATCGATGATGGCCTTGCTGGCCGGTGCCGCGTTAGCCCTGACCGGCTGCGCCGACGGCGGAAGTCAACCGGCCGCAGCCTTGGATCCCAACGCTCAGCCCCAGTACTCGGGCACGCTCAGCATCCTCACCAAGTTCGGTGGGGATCCATTGGAGCCCTACTTCAAGGATTTGGCAGCGGACTACAAGAAGCTTCACCCTGACGTTTCCTTTGATCTCATCCAAGAGACCGACCAGAGCATCAAGGACAAGACCAAGACCTTGACTGCCTCCCAGGCGATGCCAGACATCTATTTCACATGGGCGGGCAGCTGGGCCAATGATTTCATCGACGGCGGACTCGCAGCCGACCTCACACCCGCAATTGCTCCCGGCACGGAATGGGGGAACCAGTTCGGTGAGTCAGCGCTCAAGGCGTTCTCCAAAGACGGAAAGTATTACGCCGTTCCGCTGTATAACAACGGCAAATTCATGGGCTACAACGAACGGATCTTCAAGGAGCTTGGGTTGACGCCGCCGTCGAACTTTGACCAACTCATCTCATCCTGTTCGGTACTCAAGAAGGCCGGTTACGAGCCCATCTCGTTCGGGAACAAGGACGGCTGGCCAGCACTTCATTACCTGCAGCAACTTTTCGCCTACGAAGTCCCCTCAGAAACGCTGCAGGCCGATTTCAGTCCTGCGACAGCGAAACTCGAGGACGCGGGCTATTTGAAGGCCATGGGTGAGTTCAAGACCCTGATCACTGCCTGCACCGGCAGCGGCAAGGACTCCAATGGAGTCCTGTACACGACAGCCCAGCAAGCGCTGGCTGAGGGGAAATCCGGCATGTACTACCAGGAGATCCTGGAGTTCGACAGCACAGCTTCCAAGGACTCCAAGCTGAAGCAGGACGGACTCGGGATTTTCAAGCTGCCCGCAGCCGCCGACGCGAAGGGCGATCCCAAGGCGATCGAAGGTTCTCCCGAGGGTTACATCATTAATGCCCGGTCCAAGAACGCGGCCCTTGCCGCGGACTTCATGAAGTTTGTCACCAACAAGGAAAACGCTGCCAAGCTCTCAGCGCCGCCGTACGGACAGCCCAGCGCCGTCAAGGGTGCGGTCTCGCAAGCGAACTCGTCGGGTCCGGTCATCGAGGGCATCAAGCAAGTGAACGAGGCAACTGCAGCCATCACGTGGCTTGACTCGGTAACCGTGCCGGCAGTGGCCGATGCCTGGCTGGCCGGCGGCGAAGCCTTGGTCGCAGGAACCCAAAGTCCTGACCAGGTTCTTGCCTCGGTCCGGGCCGCCTCTGCCTCCGCAAAGTAGGAGTGCCATGACTTTATCCAACACTGCATGGAAGCCTTCGGCGCCACCACCGGTTTCCGATGAAGTGGCTCCAGAGCGACCGCGGAAGTCTGTACGTCGGGGCCGCTGGCGCAATCTGATCTGGGTTCTGCCCGCATGCCTTTTGCTGGGTGCCTTCGCCTACCTGCCTTTGGTCCAGAACCTTGGTTTCAGTTTCCTTAAGTGGGACATTTACAGCGGACGCCAAACCTTCGTCGGAGCGGACAACTATGTCCGAATGTTCCACGATCCGATTTTCTGGAAAGCGCTGGTGAACAATGCCCTCTACGCCGTCATCTCCATCGTCTTTCAGGTTTTCGGTTCCTTGCTCCTGGCTGCCCTGATCGAAGGATTGCGCAGCCAGCGCTGGCGTGGAATCCTCCGGGCAACGTACTTCGTACCCTCCGCAATATCGCTGACGGTGGCCGGGCTGTTGTTCTATTTCATCTACGAGCCCGAGATGGGCATCCTGAATGCCGCGTTGGATTTGGTGGGCTTGGGCAATGTCACCCAGTCGTGGTTGGGACAGGAAAACACTGCGATCTTCGCCATTATCGCCATGAGTCAATGGCAGGGATTCGGGTACTGCACCCTGCTGTTCTCTGTCGCCCTGCAACGGATCCCCACGGAACTGTATGAAGCAGCATCGATCGACGGCGTTGGTCCGGTTCAGCGGTTCTTCTCCATTTCCCTGCCTCTCGTCAGGGAAATGACGGGGCTTATGATGATTGTCACCGTATCGGGAGCATTCCAAGTGTTCAACGAGGTCATGGTGATGACCAGTGGAGGCCCGAATAATTCGAGTCAGGTCCTCGGTACGTGGCTCTACAGAAACGGCTTCGTCCGGAACGACTTTGGCTACGCTGCCGCCGTCGCCACTGCCGTCTTTGTCATCACGCTGGCGCTGGCTGTTATTCAGCTTCGTTTCTCGGCACGCAGGAGGGTCCAATGGTGACACGGACCTCTGTGCTGCTTGTTCTTGGACGAGTCCTCGTCCGGGCGTTCCTGGTGGCGCTCGCCGTCGTCGTTATCTATCCCTTGCTTTGGATGGTGCTGAACGGTGTGAAATCGAACGCTGAACTCTTTACGAATCCGTTCGCGCTTCCTGTGGCTTGGAAATGGGATAACTACGTGACGGCGTGGAACCGAGGGGTGGGTGGCTATCTCACCACCAGTGTGATCGTCACTGTGGTTTCGACGGTCGCAACGGTCTTCATCAGCGCCTGGGCAGCGTATGGTTTGACCCGCGTAAGCATTCCCTTAAGCAGGACGGTTTTGGTGCTTATTCTGGGTGGGCTGATGCTTGCACCTACCGTTGCATTGATCCCGTTGGTAAAGATGTTCCAGGCGCTTGGGCTGTACAACAATCTGTGGGCGCTCCTGATTCTTTACACTGCCTTCCGCGTACCATTCACGACATTCTTGATTCGTGCGTACATGATGGATCTGCCCGCAGAAGTGGATGAGGCGGCCGCGGTTGACGGGGCGTCCAAGGCGAGGGCTTTTTGGCAGGTTATCCTTCCAATGTGTAAGCCGATCCTGGTTTCCACAGTCTTGCTGAACATCCTGTTCACGTGGAACGAGTATTTGTTCGCTATGGTGTTCACCAGCGGTGGCGCGTCACAGACCCTTCCGGTGGGTCTCACCAACCTCATGTCGAAGCACGGCACTGACTATCCAGTGGTATTCGCCGGCATGGTGATCGCTGCGTTGCCAGTGATCGTTCTCTTCTTTGCCGGGCAGAGATACTTCATCCGAGGGCTTGCCGACGGCGTTGGGAAGTAGCCGTGGTTACCCTCGCACTCCGCCAAGTCAGTGGTTCGAACTTCGCGTACCAACATCACACACTCGAGCGTTGCCTCGATGACATGGCAGCACTCGGCCTGACCACGATGGAACTGTGGGGCGTGGCCCCGCACCTGCACATTCCAGAGGCAGCCTCATCGGACGTTCGGAAGGTGAAAAGGCTACTCAGGGAACGCGGACTTGTGACGGCCTGCCTCACTCCGGAGCAGGTTGCCTACCCCGTGAACATTGCCTCGGGCGAGCAATGGCTTCGTGATACGAGTGTCCAATTGTTCCTGCGGGCTGCCGAGATATCCAGTGAGCTTGAGTCTCCCCTCCTGTTCCTTACATCTGGGCGTGGGTACGAGGAAGAAGCAATCGACGTGGCGTGGGAAAGAGCGGTGGCCAGTCTTCGAGCCATCACAGTGAGGGCGTCAGAGCTCGGAGTCACCTGTGTGCTTGAACCCCTCCAACGGGTGGAGTCTAACCTTGTCACGGACGTGTCCACGCTAAGCCGGATGCTCGACGACGTCGGGTCGCCGGGTCTCGGCGTGGTGGTGGACACGGTGGCGGTGGCGGCCGCGAATGAGAGCGTCGAGGACTACGTTGACGTCTTCGGCAACAAGGTCCGTCACGTGCATTTGATCGATGGCGCCCCTACAGGTCACTTGGCGTGGGGCGACGGATTTCTCGACCTCGACGAGATTCTGGCGCACCTTGCGCGGCTGGGCTATTCGGGTGCCATGACGTTCGAACTATTCGGTGACGGCTCCTATGCCTTGGAACCACGAGCTGCAGTAGCCAAGTGCCTGGAGGCCGTCCGCGCCAGCGTCGAAAGACTTAGCTGCGACTGATCGAGACCGATCCCGAACATGAGCTCGTTGGCACCGTTTGCTGTCACTGTTTGCTGTCACTGGGTTGCTCCGGGGCAGCCCCAGGAGTTGGGGTTTTGTTGGCAGGTGTCTGCGACGAGTGTTTTTTGGGTTTTCCAGACGTGGATGGTGGTGGGTGGTGTGGTGATGTCGAGGGTTCCGCTGATGGGTAGTGGGGGTCCGTTGTTGACGGTGTAGGTTCCGGTGAAGGTGGTGATGAGGGTGGTTTGGTAGTTGCCGGTTTGGGTGTAAGTGTGGCTGGTGCGGGTGTTGGTGGTGAGCCATTGGGTTTGGGGGAGGGGTTGGCCTGGGGTGGGGGTTGGTCCGAGGGTGGTGCCGTCGCCGTAGGTGTAGGTGTAGCTGGTGGGGGTGGCGGTGAGGTGGACGTTTTGGCCGAGGATGGTGAGGTTGAAGGTCTGTTCGCCGGTGGTGGTGGTGTAGAAGTTGGTGGGTCCGCCTTTGAGGGTGTTGGGGGCGGGTTGGGTTTGGAGGGTTCCTGGGTTGACGGGTAGTTGGCGGAAGTCGGTGAGGATGCGGGCTGCGATGTTGGCCAGGACGTTTTCTGGTTGGGGGTCGTAGAGGCAGGTAGGTCCACTGACCGCCGGGAAGTCGGTCCATACGGGGTTGGTGATCGATTTCGGAGCTTGCCGCCAGATCACTGGTGTGCCCTCCTGGCCGCCAGGTGTTTTTGGCGGGCAGTCGAGGGTGAGGCAGCCTTTGTCCGGGGTGTCCGACCCGCCTGAGCGACAGTGGACATCGGCCATGTACTGATTCGGATCCTCCGCCCCCGGCGACGTCCCCGGACTTGGACTCGACTCGCCTGTCTCGGGGTCGAATTTGAAAGTGCCGCCGACTCTGAGGGCAGTTTCTCCCCGACCTACGGTGATTTGTCCGCCGTCGTCGTTCGCCGCACGTGCGGCACCCTCAGGTGCAAAAGGGAAAGCGATGAGCAGGACAATTAACCAAGTGCGCAGGGTCTTCATTTCTGGCCGACAATTATTCCGTTGTCAGTAACCCGCCACGAGCCGTCGATGAATCTGACGAAGACTGCTTCCGCGATATTCGACTCCGGAGTGGGGTTTGTACCTTCGCTCCCGTCACCGTTGAGGTAGTGGGTCTCAGTCTGGACTACTTGGACGCTGGCTTCTTGGACGTTCGACCCCGCTTTCCAGTGGACATCGATAACTGGCGTGGTTACTTGGCCTCCAACCATCCACCTCCCTTGGCTGTAGTTGCGTTCGATAGCCTTCTGGTAGGCAGCCGCTACAGCATTTGAGGTGTCGGTGACCGCGGACCAGGGGCCTAAGTCTCCGCTCTCTGTCGCAAAGGAGAAAGCGGAATACCAGTACCGTATGAACGCCTCCAACCCGGCCTTCGAGTTCTCCTTCGCCAGCTCCGGCATCACGGGGACGGGAACGTTCTGGGCCTTCCCCTTCGCATCGGCCGGCTTGTACGCCGCAGCCGTCGAAGGGCCCGCAGGCGGGGAAGCCGATCCAGATAAGGTGGGCGACGCCGTCGTCGAGGGTGTTGACGGTGGGGTGCTGGGTGTCGACGGACCCTCGCAACCTGACAGGAACAAAACCAGAAGCAGGCCTAGCGTCACCTGCCCGCGAAACGTCCTAGAGAAAGCGAATGAACGTGGTGGCATGACAGGCTCCCCAGCGGCTGTTTGATTGCGTGCTGCGAGTCTAGGCTGGCCCCGCAACCACGTCCCAACTACTCAGTGGGGGATGTGGATAACTTTCCGCCACACAGTGTCGGACCTAGACGCTAGGGTGGTACTGACGAGAAGGGGAGTGCTCCATGGAAGACCAGAATGTGCAGCTCGAGCCCGTACCCGGCGGCGATGCCACCGGAACCGGACGCACCATCATCTCCGAGGCGGCTGTGGCCAAAGTCGCGGGTATCGCCGCCCGCGCAATTCCCGGCGTGTACTCCTTGGGTTCCGGTCCCTCCCGGGCACTCGGCGCCATCCGTGATGCCGTGGGTAGTTCGGACCACTCCGCAGGCGTCCGTGCGGAGGTCGGCGAGACACAGGTGGCAGTGGACATCACGTTGGTCGCCACGTACGGCCATCCCCTCCACGGTGTAGCAAACCAAGTCCGAGCCGCCGTATACAGGGCAGTCGAGGAACTCGTGGGTCTCCAGGTGATCGAGGTCAACATCGAGATCACCGATGTTTTCGTGGCCCCGCCGCCCAAGCCCGTCGGCGCCAAGACAGTGGTAGTTGAAAGGGAGGTCCTGCAATGAGCATGACGGTAGTCGGCATAGGCATCGGTGCTTTCGTGGCGTTCATGTCCCTCTCTTTTGGGCTCTGGGGTTTCCTCGTTTCGCTCCTTTTCATGGCAATCGGCGCGCTGTTTGGCCGTGCGGCAGATGGAAAGCTCGATCTCCGAAGCGTCCTTGACGCCATTACGGGCCGGCGCTCTTCGTCATGAAGGTGGCTGAGGCTGTGGACTCCACCACCAGCCTGGCCGGCCATAACCGGATCAGTACCCAGGCTTTGACATCGTTGGCCAAGGCCGCTGCCGCCGAGGCTTTAGGCGTAACCGCCAGCGCCATCCGCGCTGATTGGGCGGACGACGGCGGCTTGCTGGCTTTGTCCATCGTGGCACCCATCAGTATTCCGGCCCTGATCGACGTCCAACGACATCCACAAGCCGTGGAGAGCTTGGGCGGTTCCATCTGGGACCGCGCCGTGGCAGCGAAGGCGGTGATCCTGAACCGTGTATCCCTCCTGAGTGGCTCGCGGCTTAGCCGTGTGGATATCAGGATCAGCGGTGCAGAGGTCAGGGAAGGAGGTCGCGTTCAATGACACAGGATCAGGTAACAGAGCCATTGAAGGTGGTGCAGGAGTCCGGCGCCAGCCCAGTGGCCGGTGAAGACCCCGCGATGAGGCATATCCTGCGCCGTGAGATGCATTCTTCCCGGGCTGCCGCGGCAGGAATAGCCGCCGTGTTGGTCATGATTGTTTGTGCGTACGTACTGCTTGAAGCAGGCGTCCGGGCGATTGGCCAGCCACCTTGGCTGATCGATTTCGGCACCGCCGCGGAGCGGATTATCGCCCTTCCAGACGGGATCTCGCCGTTGCTGCTGGGGGCCGGCGGAGCGGTTGTTGCCATGGTGGGGGTCTTCTTCCTGCTTCAAGCCCTCCTGCCTGGCCGGCGGGCGCGGCACCTGCTCCGGGACCGGCGTGCCGCCGTCGTAATTGACGACGAGGTCTTGGCTTCGGCGCTCGCCCGTCGTGCCCGGACCGCAGCAAACGTTACCCGCGAACAAGTGATGGTGGTGGTCTCGCGGCAGCTCGTCGTCGTTAATGTACGGCCCACCTCCGGTAGCGCGGTGAGCGAGGAAACGGTGCTGGCGGCCGTCCGTGCCGAACTTGAAGAGATGTCTCCGGTGCCCATGCCGGATGTCCGGGTCAATTTGGCCACGTCGGGGGTAATTGGCGCATGAACGGTACACCGCGTGCACTGAATCGGGTTCTTCTCTTTATTATTGGCGCCGTATTCCTGGCTATCGGGGTGCTGCTGGTTTTGCTGGCTTCCGTCCCTTCCTTCGCGTCCTGGTGGCACGGTTGGTCGGCCGGTGTATGGGGATCGGCGGAGGGTGCCTTCGAGCAGACACGCCTGCCCGGCCGTCAGGAGAGCTGGCTGTGGATAGTCGCTGCCCTGGTGGTAATCGCGATCATCGTTGCCATGATTGCCTGGCTCTCGCAGCAAGGTAAAGGCAAGGCAAACTTCCTCGTGTCGGGGGAGGACGACGGCGACGTCGAAGGCTTAGTCACCATCGGTGGGGGCGTCGCTGAGCAGGCGCTAAGGGCTGCCCTCGCTGACCGACCGGATCTGGCGGGGGCATCGGTAGCCACGTACGAGTTCAAGGGCCAGCCGGGGCTACGGGTCCGCATCCAGCCGAGGCAGGGGGTGGCGCCCCACCTCTTGGCCACCGAAGTTTCGCAACTTCTGGAAGCGTTGGATCTTGTGATCGGAAAGAAAACCCCGGTGCTGCTACACATAGTCTCGGGTGCACGTGCCAAGTTCACGCGAGCCGAGCGGGTTCGCTGACCGTTCTCAGGACACCAAGGTAGTGGCGGCAGCGTCCATATGTTCGTGGATGGTCTTCCGGGCCAGTGATGCGTCGCCGGTTTCGATCGCAGCGACGATTTCTCGGTGCCGGTTCACGCTCATGTTTTTGACGCCCTTTTCCAGGCCACCGAACATGATGGACATGCGGATCGACCCTTCCAAGGACTCCCACGAGTGCAGGAGCGTCTCGTTTCCAGTGAGACGGCAAAGAGTGCGGTGGAATTCCATGTCGGACTCCACTCGCTTCTCCAAGGACGCGTCCTGCGCCGCCTTCATCACGTCGATCGTCTGATGCAGGGATTGAATCAGCTGCGCACGGTCCGGGATTTCGCACAGGGTTCTGGCAGCCAGTGATTCCAAGGCGGCCCTCACCGCGAAAATGTCCCGGATCTCCTTTTCGTCCAGATGCCGGACGGAAAGCCGTCCACGCGGCCCTGCCGAAAGCAGTCCCTCCTGCTCAAGCTGGCGCAGGGCTTCCCGCAGGGTTCCCCGGCTGATTTGAAGCATCTCTGACAGTTCGGTTTCCACGAGATGGCGCCCCGGCTCAAGTTCACCGCTGGTGATCGCGGTTCGTAGAGCTGACAGTGCTTGTTCACGCAGGCTCTTCTTTTCCAGTCCGAGTAGCGGCGCGGTCAGTCCAGCCATGGCTTCTGTCCTCACTGTCATAAGTCAACTGTTTACAGTCGGTAGTGGTTCCGATCCTACGGCAAAAAGCACGGCAGTGGCCTTGGGCCAATGCCGTGCTTCCTGAGTCGAGTGCCTAGTTCGAATCGAGGGCCTAGCCCAGTTCGGCGAGAACCTTAGCCACGATACGGTCGACGGCCAAGCCGTAGCGGTCATGCAAAGTGGGCAGGGCCCCGGCGTCGAGGAATTGATCCGGCAGTGCAATAG
This sequence comes from Arthrobacter sp. SIMBA_036, assembly GCF_046535135.1. NCBI lineage: Bacteria > Bacillati > Actinomycetota > Actinomycetes > Micrococcales > Micrococcaceae > Arthrobacter > Arthrobacter sp. SIMBA_036. Next base: position 106,525 of record NZ_JAWRXG010000005.1, on the reverse strand, counting down.
GCACCACGCGCTTGCCCACACCTGCGGTGACGACGGCGGACGCCACGGTTTCGAACAGGCCGCCGACCACGGAGTGGTTTTCGAGGGTCACGCTCAATCGATCCGTATTAATCTCCCTGAGGACGGTTTCGGCGTCGAACGGCTTGATCGTGGGAGTGTGCACAACGGCAACGTCCACGTTGTGCGCTGCCAGAGCCTTCGCCGCTTGCAGCGCCCGCATGGTCATGAGCCCCGAGGAAATGAACACGACGTCGTTACCGCCGCGCAAAACCTTGGCCTTGCCGAGCTCAAAGGTGTAGTCGTATTCATCCAAGACGGTGGGCACGTTGCCGCGCAGCAGGCGCAGGTAGGTGGGCCCGTCTGAGGCGGCGAGCTGCGGCACGGCCTGCTCGATGTCCACAGAGTCGCAAGGGTCAACGATGGTCAGGTTGGGCATGCCGCGGAAGATCGCCATGTCCTCGGTGGCCTGGTGGCTGGGGCCGTAGCCGGTGGTCAGTCCGGGCAGGCCGCCAACGATGTTCACGTTGAGATTCGGCTCTGCCGCATCCAGGCAGAGAAAATCGTAGGCGCGACGGGCAGCGAACACTGAGTAAGTGGACGCGAAGGGGATCAGGCCGCTCTCGGCCAAACCGGCGGCTGCGCCGAAGAGCAACTGCTCGGCCATGCCCATCTGGAAGAACCGCTCCGGGAAGGCTTTGGCGAAGATGTGCATGTCCGTGTACTTGCCAAGGTCAGCGGTCAGGCCAACGATCTTGTCGTTCTCCTGGGCGGCCTTGACCAGGGCGTGCCCGAACGGTGCGTTTGACGTTTTCTGGCCCGGGTCGGCGAACGATGCAATCATGGCCGACGTCTTCAGTTTCGGCTTGGCGGCTGTCGCAGTGGCGGCCGTCGTGTCCGGAGCCTCGGTGGTGGAGCTCATGCTGAAGCCTTTCCTTGGTAGCCGGCAGTGAGCTGTTCACGGCAGATCTGCCATTCGTTTTCTTCGATGCGCATAAAGTGCGCCTTTTCCCTGTTTTCCAGCAGCGGTACGCCGCTGCCCACCTTGGTATCGCACAGGATCACGGACGGGCGTCCGACGGCGGCAGCCTGGGAAGCTGCGTTGTCGAAGGCAGCCAGCAGCGCGCCGACGTCGTTACCATCCACTCGCTGGGTGTACCAGCCGAACGACTCCCACTTCTCCGTGACGGGCTCTGTGCGCAATACGGTGTCCGTCTTGCCGTCGGCCTGCAATGCGTTGATGTCCACCATGGCGGTGAGATTGCCCAGCTGATGATGGTGCGCACCCATGGCGGCCTCCCATGTGGAGCCCTCGTCGAGCTCGCCGTCGGAGAGGAAGTTGAACACCCGGGCCTTGGAGCCTTGGTAACGCAGTCCCAGAGCCATGCCGACGGCGATGGTCAAGCCATGGCCCAGGGAGCCGCCGGAGATTTCCATGCCCGGGGTGTACGTGGACATGCCCGACATCGGGAGCCGGGAATCGTCGGACCCGTACGTTTCCAGTTCCTGGACCGGGATGATGCCGGCCTCGGCCAGTGCCGCATAATGGCCGATAGCGTAGTGCCCGGTGGAGAGTAGGAATCGGTCGCGGGATTCCCAGTGCGGATCATCCGCGCGGAACCGGAGCTGGTCTCCATATACGGTAGCGAGCATGTCGGCTGCGCCCAACGCCTGTCCAACATAGCCTTGCCCTTGGACCTCGCCCATGTTCAGTGCATGGTGCCGAATCCGGTAGGCCGCTGCCGATACTCGTTCAACACGTTGTGCCGAGGTTTCACCGGCGTCGGGGTTGGTTTCTTGCGTTTGTGCTTCCTTGGTGAGAACCACGATTCTCCCTTTCAAAGGTGGCGGCCCTGCCGCGTAAGTCGCGGTGAGTCCGGGGGTGGTGCGTAGCGGCGTTGTTAAGCGTCGACGCGGGTCGGGGTGGTCTTGGTGATCTGGTCAGCCAGTTCGCGTTCCCGCTTGCCCCAGGTTTCTCGGGTTGCGACGGCGGCCCAGAGGCCGATGGCTGCAAACAAGCCGAAGAGCAGGGCCGGACCCATCCAACCGAAGCTGACAAAAAGCAATGTGGTGATGAAGGGCGTGAAGCCGGACACCATCGCTGAAATCTGGTACGCCAGGCTGGCGCCGGACGAACGGGTTTTAGCTTGGAAGAGCTCCGGGAACCAGGCGCCTTGGGCCCCGGCGAGGGAGTTCTGGCACACGGCGTAGGAGATCACGACGGTGGCGATGACGAAGAAGAACAGCCCGGTGTTCACCAGCAGGAACATGGGAACGGCGAACAGGACGGCAAAAGCGCATGACCAGACGTAGACGGGACGGCGGCCGATGTGGTCCGTTAGCCTGGCCCACGCTTGGGTAGCAAAGATTCCGATGGCCGAGGCGATGCAGAGGGCAACCAGTGTCTGTGTCTTATCCGCCAGATGTTGGCTGTTGAGATAGGAGATCATGTACGTGATGGACACGGCGTAGCCGGCCGTCTCAGCTATGCGGAGGCCAATGCCTTTCACGATGTTGCGCCAGTCGGTCTTGATCACTTCGATGACCGGGGACTTCACGATGGCCCCGCTGTCCTTGACCTCATCGAAGACAGGGGACTCGGGGACCTTGGACCGGATGATGAGGCCAACCGCCACCAGCACGATGCTTGCCAGGAAGGGAACCCGCCAAGCGAGCTGGCCGCCAAGGTTGCTGCTTGCCAAAAAGGTGAGGTTGGCCAGCAACAGGCCCACGGGGAATCCGGCCTGGACGATTCCCGTGTATTTTCCCTTGTTCTTCCACGGAGCGTGCTCGTAGCTCATCAGGATGGCGCCGCCCCATTCCGCGCCGAAGGCCAGGCCCTGCACGATGCGCACGAAGACGAGCAGTGCCGGTGCCAAGAGTCCAACCATGGCATAGGTGGGGAGCAGGCCAATGGCGAAGGTTGCCAACCCCATCAGGATCAGTGAAGTAACCAACACCGGCTTCCGGCCTACTTTGTCGCCGAGGTGGCCACCAATAATTCCGCCCAGTGGCCGGGCAGCGAAGCCAACACCCAAGGTGGCAAAGGACGCGAGGGTCCCTGTGACCGGATCGCTTCCGGGGAAGAACGCGGTTCCGAAGTACAGCGCGGCAGCGGTGCCGAAACCGATGAAGTCGTACGTCTCAATGACTGCGCCCACGCCGGAGCCGATAGCGACGCGGGTAGCGTCCTTGGTTCCGTGGACGTGGCCGCGCATTTTCAGAGCTTCATTGCTCATGGAGTTTTGTCCCTTTCGGTGAGCGATGAAGCACAAGCTCCCGCGCTGTCGACCGTTAACACTCTGACACGACAATAGTGACCTGCGTCATGCTTCATTGTCAACAGTCAACCTAAAGTGTTGACTGTTGACAGCCAATCCACTTACAGTGATCCCCATCACCTCTTCTCAAGGAGCATCATGAGCCACACCATCCAGCGCACCGCCGTCCTGACCGGAGCAACCTCGGACCGCGGTATCGGCATGACAACCGCCCGCCGCTACGCCAGCGAAGGTTGGGGCGTCGTCATATTGGACCTCGACGGCGAGAAGTCCGCGAAGATCGCCGCCGAGATCGGCAACGAGTTCAATGTTCCCGCGTTCGGCCATGAGGTTGACGTTGCCAATGAGGCCTCCGTCATTGCCGCACAGGCGGCCGTAGCCGCGGAGGTGGCGGCAGGCAACCTCCCTCCCGTGGGCGCCCTGGCCAACATCGCCGGGATCACCTCTCCGCTCCCATTCCTGGAGACCACCTTGGAGCTCTGGCACAAGGTCATGGACGTCAATGCCACCGGCACCTACTTGGTAACCAAGGCGTTCCTGCCGGGCATGATCGAGAACGGGTGGGGCCGGATCGTCAACATGTCCTCGGTGTCCGCCCAACGTGGTGGCGGCGTCTTCGGCAAGGTCCCCTACTCGGCGGCGAAAGCAGCGATCCTGGGCTTCACCAAGGCCCTGGCCCGGGAACTGGGCGCCACTGGAGTGACGGTTAATGCCATCACCCCTGGCGCGGTGGATACGAACATCCGCGTGGGCAGCACTGACGAGCAGGAAGCCGCCATTAACGCCGGCATCCCGCTGGGCCGAAACGCCACCACGGAGGAAGTTGCATCGGTGATCACTTTCCTCTCCTCCGAGGCCTCGGCCTACTTGACCGGCACCACCATCGACATCAACGGCGGCAGCCACCTGCACTAACGCCCTCGGCCTGGCGACTCAGCCTGGCGACTCAGCCTGGCGACTCGGCCTGGCGACTCGGCCTGGCGACTCGGCCTGGCGACTCGGCCTGGCGACTCAGCAGGTCCTTGGCTAGCCCCTGTTGCGGTGCATCATCCTGTAGGTAAGTTCAGCCACGAGCTCCTCGTCCGAAAGGTGCGATGCCCTGGCGACCGGCCCCGAAGGAACTGCCGACCGGGCAGGTCCAGGACGCGCTTCATCGCCTGAGCGCATGTCATCGGGCGTGATCATGTCGGGGGCAAAGGAAGATTTACCCCGCAGCACATCGGCCACAGAGCCGGGACGCCAACCTAGGGCATGTTCAACCTTGCGCTGGTTGATCTCCTGCGTTCGGCGTGTTCCCGATTCCAGCGTTCGGACGGTCTTTATAGCAGTACCTGCCTGCTTTGCAAGCTGCACTTGGCTCAGCCCTTGCGCAAGGCGTTCTTCTTTGATCAGGCGGCCTATGGTCTGCAGTGCTTCAAGTTCGTCCACAGTGCCCACTTTTCCATAGGCAATACACGGTAACCAAATCTAAGCTGGGGTCGCCGTTCAAGGCTGCCCCGCACCAGCGTCCAGATGGACCGCGTGTTCACTCAGGTCTAACGGGCAGGTTACTTGGTATCAATGTGGTTAAGTTGCGTGTAAGCGCTTGCATTTTCGGGAGATCCGTAGCTAATGTGAGGCTCACCACATCAACCGCACTGCGGAAAACTACTGGTTCACTCACTGAGGAGTTCCCAGCATGAAATCCAAGAAGTTACTGCTCCCGGCTGCGATCGCCGGAGTCCTCGCCATGTCCCTGACCGCCTGCGGCGGTGGAGGCGGGGGCGGCGGCAGCGCCAGTTCGGGGGGCGGCCTTTCCGGTGATGCGGCCAACAACCTCGATGGCCGCGGTCCGATTACTTATGTTCAAGGCAAGGACAACAGCAACGTGGTCCGCCCGCTCATCGACAAGTGGAACGCGGCGCACCCGAATGAGAAGGTGACGTTCAAGGAGCAGTCGGACCAGGCCGACCAACAGCACGACGACCTGGTGCAGAACTTCCAGGCCAAGAACCCGAACTACGACGTCATGAGCGTCGACGTCGTCTGGACGGCGGAATTCGCTGCCAAGGGGTGGCTGCAGCCGCTCAAGGACAAGACGTCCATTCCCACGGATGGCATGCTTGATGCAACGATCAAGAGCGCCACGTACAACGGCACTCTTTACGCAGCACCGCAGAGCTCCGACGGCGGTATCCTCTACTACCGCAGTGACCTCGTTCCCACTCCACCGAAGACGTGGGACGAGATGATGAGCATGTGCTCCATCGCGAAGGCCCACAACATCGGTTGCTACGCCGGTCAGTTCCAGAAATACGAAGGCCTGACCGTCAACGCTGCTGAAGCCATCAACTCGGCCGGCGGCAAGATCGTAGACGATTCGGGTAAGGCAGCCGTGAACACGGATCAGGCCAAGGCCGGACTCAACAACCTGGTCCAGGCTTACAAGGATGGCAACATCCCCACCGAAGCCATCACGTACCAGGAAGAGCAGGGTCGCCAGGCATTCGAAGACGGAAAGCTCCTCTTCCTCCGCAACTGGCCCTACGTTTACAACCTCGCGAAGACTGACGGTTCGTCCACTGTGAAAGACACGTTCAAGATGGCACCGCTTCCGGGTAAGAGCGGACCGGGCGCCTCATCACTGGGCGGCCACAACGTCGCCATGAGTGTCTACTCCAAGAACAAGGCCACCGTCTCGGACTTCCTCAAGTTCATCACCAGTGAAGAGACCCAGCGCTTCTACGCAACGCAGGGTTCGCTCGCCCCGGTTCTGACTAAGCTGTACGACGACCAGGCCCTCGTGGCCAAGTTGCCATACCTGCCGGTTCTGAAGACGTCTATCCAGAACGCGGTTCCGCGTCCTGTGACGCCGTTCTACCCCGCAGTGACCAAGGCTGTCCAGGACAACGCTTACGCAGCCCTCAAGGGAGAGAAGTCCGTGGATACGGCTATCTCCGACATGCAGAAGGCAATTGAGTCGGCCGGAGCAAAGTAACCATCCGGGCCACGGTCCGGCGGCCTTTCCTCACGGACGGGCGGCCGGACCGGCGGCAACGGCCTTCTCCCTGACAGGAGTCTTGACATGTCAACAGAACTTCAAAAGCCGAAGACGACGGCGGGTGGCGGGCAAAAACTGCCGGGCCGCGAAAGCGCGGACCGGAAGGAAGCCACGCAAGGCCGTTGGGCTTACACCCTGCTGGCCCCCTCCTTGGTCCTACTGGCGATCGTGATCATTTATCCAGTGATCAACGCAATCGTCATGTCCTTCCAGAAGGACTCTGGCCTGGACGCCACCACGGGGTTCTTCTCCGAAGGCGGCCCTGCTGGTTTCGACAACTACATTCACTGGCTGGTGCAGCAATGCACGGCCCCCGGCGGAGGCAGTGTTGCTTGTCCTCCGGGAACCTTGGGCGCCCAATTCTGGGACTCCATGGGCACAACGTTCTTCTTCACGCTGGTCACGGTTGCTTTTGAAACCGTCCTCGGCTTTTGGATGGCAATCATCATGGCGCGTGCATTCCGTGGACGCAGCCTGATCCGCGCAGCTGTCCTGGTACCGTGGGCCATCCCGACGGCCGTCACTGCAAAGCTGTGGTTCTTCATCTTCGCTTTCGAAGGCATCGCCAACAAGCTCTTCGGAACACAGATCTTGTGGACGGGTTCTGAGTGGCCTGCCAAGTGGGCCATTATCATCGCGGACGTCTGGAAAACCACGCCATTCATGGCATTGTTGATCCTTGCCGGCCTGCAGTTGATCCCGGACGAAGTCTATGAAGCTGCAAGGGTGGACGGTGCTTCCACGTGGCAGCGCTTCCGCCTGATCACGTTGCCGCTGGTCCGGCCCGCACTCATGGTTGCGATCCTGTTCCGTGTGCTTGACGCGCTGCGCATGTACGACCTTCCAGCCATCATGACCCAGGGCGCTAACGGAACAACCACCCTCTCGATTCTGGTGGTGCAACAGATCCGGCAAGGATTCAACACAGCTGCGGCCCTATCCACCATTACTTTCCTCGTGATCTTCCTCGTCGCCTTCATCTTCGTCCGCTTCCTTGGGGCCAACGCCGTCGATGCCGCAACCTCGTCCGGAAAGGCCAAGTGAGATGACCACAGCTACAGTTTCGAGGACGTCAGCAACCTCAACAGACCGGCCCAAGCGGCCGTTCAACTGGGGCTCCTTCCGCACGTACATCAGTGCGGCCATCATCCTGATTTGGTGCTTGGCACCGTTCTACTGGATGGTTGTCACGGCTTTCCGGGACGTCGGTTTTACGTTCGATACCACGCCTTTCTTCACGCACGTCACGTGGGACAACTTCGCCACTGTCTTCGACGAAAGCCTCGGCAACCACTTCGGCAAGAACCTCCTCAACAGCTTGATCGTTGGGGTGGTGACCACCGTCGTCGCACTTGTCGTTGGCGTGTTCGCAGCCTATGCCCTGGCGAGGTTGAACTTCCGATTCAAGTTCGTGGTGCTTGGCTTCATCCTGGGGGCTTCCATGTTCCCCGGTGTCGCCTTGGTTACGCCGCTCTTCCAGCTGTTCACCAACATCGGCTGGTTCGGTACCTACCAGGCCCTGATCATTCCCAATATTTCGTTCGTGCTTCCGTTGACCGTGTATACCCTCACCTCGTTCTTCCGTGAGATGCCATGGGAGCTTGAGGAAGCCGCTCGAATCGACGGATGTACGCAGGGCCAGGCATTCCGGAAGGTGATCCTGCCACTGGCTGCTCCAGCCACGTTCACCACGGCCATCCTTGCTTTCATCGCATCGTGGAACGAGTTCCTGATTGCCAGCCAGCTCTCGAATGACTCCACAAAGACCGTAACGGTGGCCATTGCCTACTTCGCCGGTTCCCAGCCTCATCAGGAACCGTATACGGCGGTCATGGCTGCCGGCACCGTGGTCACTATCCCGTTGGTCATTCTGGTGCTCATATTCCAGCGGAAGATTGTTGCCGGGCTGACGGCGGGTGCTGTCAAGTGACCAGTTCCGCCGATGCTGCTCCATCCGCTTCCTCCCGGCAAAATCCGGACCGGAAGAATCCGGACAGCAAGCATGTCCGGTCCGCTGAGGACTTTGACATCATCATTGGCCTGTTGGGTTTCTGGGGGCTTGTGCTTCTGGTGGTAACGGTTGCCATGGAACTCACCGGCCAGCCTGCTTTGGGTTGGGCGCTGGGACTGCTGGCGATTGTCTTGGCCTTATGGGGGATGTTTCGGCTCCGGAAGAAGCTGCCCCCGAGGACCACCAAGCGTCTGAAGTGAGTGGATTCGCAATATATGGCGTGAAATCGGCGGAGGGCATGGGGGCGGAATAGGCTGGGTGTGCCGTCTGGGAACGCCCCTCGGCTTTCGGCGTGCACCAATGAGGGGGCATCAGTGGCAAAGGCGAACGAACGGTCCCAACGTGGTGGCCATGCGGGAGTCAGCATCGAGGACGTCGCCGCAGCTGCTGGAGTCTCCACCGCAACAGTCTCCCGGGCGGTCAGGGGCCTGCCCCGCGTTTCCCCCGCCACCAGGGAAAAAATCCTTGAAGTAGCCGGTTCTCTTGGGTACGTGGCCTCGTCGTCGGCTTCCGGGCTGGCGACGGGCCGCACCCGGACCATCGGGGTCCTGGCCCCGTTCGTCAGCCGATGGTTTTTCTCCAAAGCCATCGAGGGCGCCGATCGGGAGCTGCACTCGCGCAAGTACAACCTGTCGCTCTTCAATCTCGGCGGCCATGGAAGCAACCGGGAACGCCTCTTCAGTTCCACCATGGTCTACAAACAAATCGATGCCTTACTGGTTCTCTGCATGTCCCTGAGCGCCGACGAACTCGAACACCTCCACAAGCTCGACATCCCCTTGGTTGTAGTGGGTGGGCACGTTGAAGATTGTGCCTACATCGGCATCAACGATTACGACGCCGCGTCCACTGCTGTCCGGCATCTGCTGGAACTGGGCCACACAGATATAGCACTGCTCCATGGAGACGACGAGACGGACCTCAACTTCGATGTTCCCCGCGTGCGTATCCGCGCCTTCCAAGAAGTCATGGCCGACGCCGGACTGGAAGTCCGTCCCGAATGGGATGAATGGGGAGACTTCACAGTGGCCAGCGGCCAACACGCATTCAAGCGTCTTTGGAAGCAACCCGGGCGCAAACCCACTGCAATCTTCTGTTCGTCGGACGAGATGGCCATGGGAGTCATCTTTGAGGCCGCCCGCCATGGTGTCCGCGTTCCCCAGGACCTTTCAGTCATCGGCATCGATGACCACGATTTCTCGTCCTCGCTCGGCCTGACCACCGTGGGCCAACGTCCTGACAACCAGGCTGAGCTCGCCACCAAGATGCTGCTCGATGAACTTGACGGTGTTACCGGGGCTGTCAGGTCGCAGGTAGCGCCGTTCGAGCTGATCATCCGCGAGACAACTGCCCCGCCACAGCACCTTGCTCAGGACGCCCGCGCCAACTGACGGATTGGTATCCAACGGGAAGCAAGACGGCGGTACGCGGCTGCGGCGCCTGTCATGTCGCCTTCCGCCAGGCATTCGATGCCCAGCCGCACGTCCATCGGTGATTCGTCTGGGTAGACCTTGTCCGCCACCGCACCGTAATCCAGTTCCACAAGGGACCGCGTGTGGAACAATTCCAGCCATTCGGTCAGCTGCGTCAAGTCATCGAGCATGTCCAGGTCCGGCGCGGCCAAAGCAAGATGGGCCACCGCGAACCGCGCCCGGTCCAGCGCTTCGGTCAGGGGCGTCCATACCCTCACGGTGAGGATGCGTCCGCCGGCTTCGACGACGTCCTTGCGGTCCCCTTCGGAGAATAAGGAGAACCAGCTGAACGGGATGCCCCAGGTGGACGCCCGGGTATGGACCCGTTTGGCATCCTCGCCCGCGTTGATCCGGTCTATCCGGAGCTGGTGCTTGTCCCGCTGCGATACGGGGATGAGCAAGTCCGCCAAGGGACTATGGATGCCGTCCATGAGCGCGTTGGCTGCCAAACCTGCCCGAATCACCAGCTGGCTGGGGCAGTAAAGGATCCGTCCGGCGTCGTCCTCATCTTTGCCGCCGTTCCCCGGAGCCAGGTGCCGGGCGGCAGGTACGCGGGTCATTCTCACCAGATCCGTGCGCCCGGTGGGAAAAGGATCGCCTCCCTCGCGGGTGATGCGGCCCAGCGATGCTTGCAGTTCCGCGTTTTCGACGGCGGCCCGGGAGCCGATCTTCCTGCCCTCTGCCACCAGTTGGCGTTGCTGGTCCGGCGGAAAGGCGGCGAGCGGTTCGTAAACCCGCAGTGAGGAAGAGAAGGGCAGGCCTGCTTGGCCCCCGTACAGGTTTCCAGCCATGATCGGCCTGCCCCTTCCCTTATCTCGCGTGTTTGCGTAGCTGGTTAATAAGGTTAATCGGCGAGTTCCACAATGACGGGCGCATGGTCCGAGGCGCCCTTGCCCTTGCGCTCCTCCCGGTCAATGGAAGCACCAGTGACCCGCGAAGCCAACGCGGGGGATGCCAAGCAGAAGTCGATGCGCATGCCTTCCTTCTTGGGGAAGCGCAGTTGCGTGTAGTCCCAGTAGGTGTAGACGCCCGGACCGGGCGTAAAGGGGCGGGCGACGTCGGTAAAACCGGCTGCTTCGAACGCGTGGAACGCGGCCCGCTCAGGTTCGCTGACGTGCGTGAAGTTGTTGTTCCGGAACAGCTCGATGTCCCAAACATCCTCATCGAAGGGGGCGATGTTCCAGTCGCCCATCAGCGCGATCTTGGCGGTCGGATCGGACTTTACCCACTCGGCCGCGTGGCCCTGCAGGACGTCCAGCCACTTGATCTTGTACGGCATGTGTTCGTCGTCCAACGAGCGGCCGTTGGGAACGTAGAGGCTCCAGATGCGCATGCCGCCACAGGTCGCGGCGATGGCGCGGGCCTCCTGTGCGGGGTCCTTGCCTGCCTTGCCGAACATTGGCTGGTCCGGAAACGTCCGCTCGACGTCATCCAAACCCACCCGGGAAGCGATGGCGACGCCGTTCCACTGGTTCACGCCAAAGTGCGCGACCTCGTAGCCCATGCGCTCAAAAAGCTCCCACGGAAAGTTCTCGTCCTTGCACTTGGTCTCCTGGATGGCCAGGACGTCACAGTCGCTGCGGTCAAGCCAGGCTTCAACTCGGTCAGCGCGGGCACGGAGGGAGTTCACATTCCAGGTAGCTATCTTCACAGCCACTAACTTACCGAACTTGGCGCTCGGTGCACCCCCCAACCGGCTAGTGGGCGTACAACGACCGGGACGCGAGCCTGCGGAGGGTGATGCCCGAAACGATCAACAGCAGACCCGTGACGATGGCAAACGCAGCGAGCATTCCCATGAGCCCCAGAATCCCGATGCCTGGATTGGTGAGGACCACTATCCCGAACACAGTGGTGATGAATCCTGTGAGGAACCAGATGCCCCACCGAGCGATGAAGTTCCTCGCGGCAAACGCCAGCACCATCTGCGAAATCCCCAGGATCAGGGCCCACAGCCCGATCAAGACGGCGACGGCGGTGGCAGTGATCCCCGGCCAGGCAACGGCCACGATGCCAGCTGCAATGGAGATAAAGCCGCCCACCATCGTCCAACTGGAACGGCCCGCGGGATCGTAGAAGTAATGGGCAACACTGGTGATGCCGTCAACTATCGCGAAGATCCCAAAAAGGACCACGATTCCGAATGCCGTGGCCCCCGGCAAAACGGTGATGAGGAGCCCAAAAACGACGGCGAGGGCTCCCCGGACCAGCAGCGCCGTTCCTGGGTGTTTGTACATTCTGCGACCCGATACGTCAGACATACCGTCAGCGTAGCCAACCGTCCGCCTATTCGAAACAGTTAGGTACTAGAGGGCCTCAAGGACGCTGACGTAGTTGGCGATACCCACTCCGCCCATGTTTTGCACGGCTCCGCGTCGGGCGTTTGGCAGTTGCATATCGCCCGCGGTGCCGGAAAGCTGCATGGCGGCGATGACGTGCTGCGATACGCCGGTGGCGCCCACGGGGTGGCCCTTCGCCTTCAGCCCGCCTGAGACGTTGACGGGCAGTTTGCCATCCTTGTACACCCAGCCCTCTTGGATAGCCCGTGCACCTTCACCCCGCGGCGTCAGGCCCATAGCTTCGTACATGACCAACTCGGCGATGGTGAAACAGTCGTGGACCTCCGCGAAGTCGAGGTCCCCGACGCCGACGCCAGCCATGCGGAATGCCCGCTCCCAGGAGGCCCGGGTGGCAGCGAACTCCGTGGGATCCCGTTTCTCCGCGGGGAAAAAGTCGTTCGCGTGTCCGAATCCGGCAAGGCGCACCGGCGCGGTGGTGCCTCCGGTTGCCGTCGTTGAAATCACGACGGCGGCAGCCCCGTCCGAGACTGGCGAGCAGTCGGTGCGGCGTAACGGTTCGGCCACCATGGGGTTCTTCTCGGAAATGGTGCGGCAGAATTCTTCACCGAAGTCACGATGCATCTGGGCGTGCGGGTTGGCCATGCCGTTGTGGTGGTTCTTGGCGGCGATGGAACCAAGGACATCACCGAGGCCGGCTTCAAATCCCGGGGCCGCGATCTTGGAGCCGTACCGCTTGTCGTAGTGCTTGGCCACCTCAGCGAAGAGGCCGGTAAAGCCGGTGGTGGAGGCCTTGCCCGCCATTTCGTAGGAAGCACCCAGTAGTGCCGCCCCCACGACGTCCGCACCGGCGTCGGTCATTTTCTCGGCACCGATCACCAGGACGTTGCGTGCGGTCTCGGCGAGGAGGGCCTTGACGCCTTGCTGGAAAGCGGCCGACCCGGAGGCGCAGGCATTCTCCGTGCGTGTTGCCGGGACGTTGGCGAGGTCTTCGGACAGCTGAAGTGCCAGGGAGGAGGTGAAGCCCAGTGGCTGCATCCCTGAGTTGAACTGGCCGAGGTAGATCTCGTCGATGTCCTTCGGGTCCAGGCCTGAGTTGCGTATCGCTTCCCCGGCTACCTGGACGATCAACGATTCCAGGGTGTCATCGGTCAGTTTGCCGAATTTGCTGTGGCCCCATCCCGTGAGAAGGACATCTTTGCCGAACTGGTCATGGAGGCTCATGCGCGTACTCCTTCGAGGGTGCTTTCTTCCGTGCCGACTTCCAGCGCGACGGTGAATTCAGCCTCCGTCTTGCTGCGGATCTCTTCAACAGTGACGCCGGGGGCGAGCCGGGTCAGCACGAGGGCGGTTCCGCCGTCGTGCGGTTCTGCGCCAGGGGCAGCCTGTTCCGGAACGATGTCGAAAACGGCGAGGTCGGTGATGATCCGATCAACGCACTTGAGTCCGGTGAGCGGCAGGGTGCATTCCGTGACGATCTTGGCCGTTCCGTCTTTGGCGTTGTGTTCGGTGAGGACCACCACGCGCGGAGTGCCAGCCACCAGGTCCATGGCCCCGCCCATGCCCTTGACCATCTTCCCCGGGATGGTCCAGTTGGCGAGGTCGCCGCTGCCGGAGACCTGCATTGCGCCGAGGATGGCAACTTTTACATGTCCGCCGCGGATCATTCCGAAAGACGTGGCGGAGTCGAAGATGCTGCCGCCGGGGGTGATGGTCACGGTTTGCTTGCCCGCGTTGATAAGGTCGGCGTCTTCCTCGCCTTCGTATGGGAAAGGGCCCATGCCGAGCAAGCCGTTCTCGCTCTGCAGGACCACCCGCACGCCGTCGGGCAGGTTGTTGGCCACCAACGTGGGGATGCCGATGCCGAGGTTGACGTAGTCGCCGTCGGTCAGCTCTTCAGCTGCGATCGCGGCCATCTGGTCTCGCGTCCATGCCATGGTGTGTGCTCCTTTGCTTAGACCGTGAAGTTCTTAGACCGTTGCGTGTACCGGCCGCGGCCGGACGGTCCGTTGTTCGATGTCCTTCACCCGGTCTGTGGCCTGCACCAGCCGCTGGACGTAGACGCCGGGGGTGACGACGTGGTTTGGATCCAACTCGCCCGACGCCACGATGACCTCAGCCTCGGCGATGGTCACGGCACCGGCCGTGGCCACTACCGGATTGAAGTTCCGGGCTGTATAGCGGTAGATGAGGTTGCCGTCGGTATCGGCAGTATGTGCGTGGACAAGTGCGACGTCGGCGGTGATGGCGCGCTCGCGGACGTACGTCACGCCGTCGAACTCTTCCAAGGGCTTGCCTTCGGCCACCAAGGTGCCCACACCCGTACGCGTGTAGAAGGCCGGGATACCTGCGCCCCCGGCGCGGAGCCTCTCTGCGAGGGTGCCCTGGGGCGTGAACTCGACCTCAAGTTTCCCGGCAAGGTACTGCTCGGCGAACAGCTTGTTCTCGCCCACATAGGACGCAATGACCTTCCGCACCTGGCCGGCCTCGATCAGCACGCCGAGGCCCTTGCCATCCACGCCCATGTTGTTGGAGACGACGGTGAGGTCTTTGGCGCCTGAATCACGTACGGCGTCGATCAGGTCCGCCGGGATACCACTTAAACCAAAACCTCCGACGGCGATGGTCAAGCCGTCTGTTATCACGTCCTGCAGCGCGAGGGCGGCGCTCGTGTGGATCTTTGACATTCTGAGCTCCCGTTTGAGTGGTGGCCTATCCACTTTGTGGACATGACCCTTCTGTATGTGAGCCTAGGTTTTGGCTGACTGCGGGTCAACGGTTCGCACACTGATCCACCCACTCTGTGGACGCTACACTGATAAGTGTCCATAATGTGGATGAAATTTAGGAAAGGGTGCCATGGCAGTACAGGGAGCGCAGGTGGTGGGCAGGGTGGCCCTGCTTCTGAGGTTGGTGGGTCGCAAGCCGGAGGGGACGTCCCTGGCCGGCTTGGTCCGTGAGTCAGGGTTGACCCGCCCCACCGTGCACCGGTTGCTGTCATCGCTGGCAGCTGAGGGCCTCCTTGAACACAATTCCGCCACCGGCAAGTGGGCCCTGGGCTCAGAAATCTTCTTGCTCGGATCCGTGGCGGCGGCCCGCTTCCCGATGGAGGAGATCGCCCGTCCATCCCTCCGCCGGTTGGCCGCTGAAACAGGGGAGAGCGCGTTCTTCTCCATCCGTCGAGGCAACGAGACCGTGTGCGTGCTGCGGGAAGAAGGTTCATTCCCGGTGCGGTCTTTCGTGCTCCACGAGGGAGTGCGATTCCCGTTGGGGGTAGCGTCCGCGGGAACGGCGATCCTTGCCTTCCTGCCTCCCGAAGAGCAGGAAGGCTTGTTCACCCAATGGCCTGCCCATGCCGGGGACTTCTCCGCAGGGCACCCCGTTGAGACTGTGCGTGAAAACCTTGAACGAACCCGGTTGACAGGCTATTCCGTCAACCCGGGCCTGGTTTTGGAAGGGAGCTGGGGCATGGGTGCGGCGGTGTTTGACCAGCACGGAGAACCCGCGTGGGCCCTTTCCTTGACGGGCATCGAACCGCGCTTCCGGCCCGACCGGCAGGAGTTCCTTGGCAAACTCCTGCTGGCCGAAGCGCACCGGATGACTGCGAGGCTGCAGGGCAGCTGAGAGGTTATCCGAACGTGAACGAGTACGCCTGGATACCCTTTGGCACCTGCACTTGGAGGCTGCCAGCGCTGCTCGAGGAATCGTCCACGATCTTGTACAGTGTGGGCGTTCCGGAGACTGCCACCGGAGTGCTCTTACCATTCCGGATCACGTTCAAGGTGCCCTGGCCACTAACCACGATGTACACCTGCTTGGCGTGGTACTTCAACGCGATGGACGAGCCATCGCCAGTGGGCGTAATGGACTGAGTGCCCAGATCCCAACCCCCGGCGAGGGCGTAGCTATCGGCCGCTTGGGCTGCCGGTGCTGTGTAGACGCCCGGACCTGCCTTGTACGGTTCGGTGCCCCCGTAATTGACCTTCTTGGTGGTCCCAAAATAAGTCTCGGGAGTCGTGGCTCCGGCGACGGGGCCGGCGTCGGACTTCTCCGTCGGGGCCGGAAGCGTTGCCGACGGGTTAGCCTGCTGCAGCAATTCGCGGATGAGCTTCTCCGTGGTCTGGTAGCCGCCCTCGCCGAATTGGATTTGCCGGACTGTTCCCGAGGAATCGATCAAGTAGTGAGCGGGCCAGTAGCGGTTACGGTAGTTGGTCCAGGTGGAGAGGTTGTTATCAATCCCCACCGGATAGGTGATCCCGAGGTTCTGTGCCCCGGCCATCACGTTGTGGGGTTCCTTCTCGAAGGCATACTCGGGGGAGTGCACGCCGACGATTTCCAGTCCGGCGGCCTTATAGGCGCTGTACCAATCGGTCAGGTGCGGAACCGAACGCTGGCAGTTGATGCAGGAGTAGGCCCAGAAGTCCACCAGAACTACCTTGCCCTTCAGGTCTTTCAAGTTCACCGGCTGGTTACCGGGCGTGTTGAACCACTGCTGGATGCCCTTCAGGTCCGGTGCGGTGCCGCAGGATTCCAGCTCGGTGCCGCCGTTGGTGCATTTGTCGAGGTCCTTGTTCTGGTCATTGACCAGTCCGCCGAGATCCAGCGCCTTCTTGACGCTTTCATTGTCCTGCACTTGTGCCTGCAGTGTGGAGGTGTAGTCCGGGACAAGCCTCTGGAGTAGTTGGGGCAGGTTGAAGACAAGTCCGATAGCCAGGGCGATCATCATTATTCCGCCTGCAACTCGGATCTTGCGTTGGTTCTTGCGGAACGTCTTGACCCTTTCGGCTACGCGGCGGCCGGCAAGGGCGAACACCAGCAGGGGCAGCGCGGCGCCCAAGGCGAACGTCAACGTAAGGACGATGGTTTCCGTGCCGATCCGGCCCGTGGCGCCAGCCACCGCAATGGCGGCGAGCACTGGTCCTGCACAGGGAACATAAACGACGCCGAGGGCCAGCCCCAGCACCAGCCCACCATTTTCTGTGCCTACCCTGCGCTGCGGTACCCATGAGAACGGCTTCTCCAGGAGGTGCTGGAAGCGCTCAAAGATCAGCCCGAGGCCGATCAGCACCAGCACCACTAGCCCAATCCAGCGCACCAGGTCCTGCGGCAGGTTCACCAGTGTCAGAAGGAACGAGCCCACCAACGTGAAGACACTGAAGCTGATCACCAGCCCCAGGATGACAAGGTACGGCCGCAAGCCGGCCTTGCGCCGGCGCTTGGCTTCAGCCTTAAGATCGACGGGCCCTTGGCGCGCTCCCTGCACGCCACCGGATAAGAAGATGACCGGAAGGACAGGAAGGATGCAGGGGGAGATCCCCGTGATCAATCCGCCCAGCAGGCCGATAAGTGCTAGTTGCAACATTGCGTCTCCCAACGTTTGCCGGGCGGCTGCAACGTAAGCCGGCTCCGGATATCTGCAAGCAGTTCGGAGCCGAGGCCCGTGTGGCTTGGTCGAAAAACTTTTTCGATCAGTACCCATCCAGCTGGTGCCGACCTCCGAATAGCTGGTGAGACACAAACTGCCGGGCAAACAAACCGCCGGCGGCCCGGGTCCCACCAACCAACGGAACCAACGCCCTGGTTCCACAAAAAAGGAGAATGACATGTTGTCCACAAAGCGCCCCGCTCTCGCCTTCGTCGGCCTCACCGCAGCTGCCCTTCTCGGCCTTACTGCGTGTGGTGGTTCGAGCACCTCCAGCACCGCCTCCACTCCGGCCGCAGCGCCCTCATCTGCGGCATCATCGTCCATGGCAGCGTCGCCGTCGATGTCCGCTACTGCCAGCGCGGCCATGGATCCTACACGTGACCTTGTTGGGCCGGGCTGCGCAGGCTACGCGGCGCAAGTTCCCAGTGGTGCGGGCTCGGTCCTGGGCATGTCACAGGACCCGGTAGCTGTCGCCGCCTCCAACAACCCTCTCTTGAAGACCCTGACGTCCGCAGTCTCGGGGAAGCTGAACCCGAAGGTGGATCTGGTATCCACCTTGGACGGCAGCGAGTTCACGGTGATCGCGCCTGTTGACTCCGCTTTCGCCAAGATCGACCCCGCCACCATCGCAACGCTCAAGACTGATGACGCCTTGCTGAGCAAGATCCTCACCTACCACGTGATCCCCGGCCAGCTGACGCCTGATCAGATGGTGGGCACACACAAGACCGTGCAAGGCGGGGACGTGACGGTGGCCGGCACCAAAGATGCGTTGACTGTAAATGGCGCCAATGTTATTTGCGGTGGCGTCCACACGGCTAATGCAACGGTTTACCTCGTGGACTCCGTATTGATGCCCAAGTAAAAAAACTCAATTGCTGAAAGTGACGCCCTTTACCCTAGATGTAGAGGGCATTACTTTCGGCCACCGAGAGTTAATCTGGTTTCCCGGTCAGGACTGGGATATCATGAAAAAACAGGACATTCGCTGATGCAGACCGGCGGCCCGTACTTCTCTCTTAGAAGAGGCCACCGCAATGACCGACACCCAAATCGCCCGTTTTCTCCGTGACAGCGTGGTGTTCGAGGACGACACCGAAAAAGGCCTGGACTTCGACACCCTCTACGGCTTGTATATCAGCTGGTGCGTACTGGAACGCAAGGTTCCGATTCCCGATTCAGCTTTCAAGACCGCGCTTCAACTCGAGGGCATCAAGTCCGCCAAGGAAATCGGCCACAGGATCTATCCCGGCATGAGCATGGTGGGGCCTGCCGCAAGGGACTACGTGGTGAACAACGTGCCCATGTGGACTGAAACGGCCTCGGCTCCGGCTCCCGTACTGATGGAAATCGGCGAGGAAGCCATCGCTTTCAGCGCCTGACCTCCACCGGCTTCGCCCAACATCTCACCAACAGCCCATGCCCCTAGTATTCGTTAGGGACATGGGCTGTTCCCATGCCTGCGCTGAAAGGAAAAATGAAGCCGTCCATCGTTTGGTTCCGCGACGACCTCAGGGTCGCTGACAACCCCGCGCTCCGTGCCGCAGTGGACGACGGCGCCGCCGTCGCACTTTACGTCCTTGACGAGGAATCGGCGGGCCTTCGGCCCCATGGTGGTGCGTCCCGCTGGTGGCTGCACCATTCCTTGCTGGCGCTCCGCGCCGAGTTGGACAAACTGGGCATCCCGCTGGTGTTGCGTCGCGGCCCGGCGTTGGAGGTAGTCCAAGAATTGACGACGACGCTCGGTGCCGGCGCCCTCTACTGGAACCGGCGGTACGGTGCGGCGGAGCGAACGGTCGACGCCGGCATCAAGGCTTGGTCGCGCGAGACCGAACTTCACGTCTCGAGTTTCCAGGCCTCACTGCTTCACGAGCCGTGGAACGTGACCACCAAAACAGGCGGGCAGTACAAGGTCTTCACGCCTTTCTGGCGGACCGTCTCGGCGCAGGATTTTCGGGAGCCGCTGCCCGTGCCTCAAGCCGGCCACGGCTACACAGGTTCCACTGCTGAAAGTGATGACCTGGAGTCTTGGTCGCTGCTGCCCACAAAGCCGGACTGGGCAGGAGGGTTGGCGCAAGCTTGGACGCCTGGGGCTGCCGCGGGCCACAAACGCCTTGCCGGCTTCGTGACGGAGGGTCTTTCCAATTACAGCGAGGGCCGCAACCGTCCGGACACTGATGGCAGCAGCGGCCTTTCCCCGTACCTGAGATGGGGTGAGCTCAGCCCTTACGAAGTGTGGCACGCGCTCGGGGAAAAGCGGTCCGAGAGCAGCAGCATTTTCGCTTCGGAGCTGGGGTGGCGCGAGTTCTGCTGGCACCAGTACTTCCACAACCCGCAGCTTGCCACGGCGAACCTTCGCCCGGAGTTTGACCGTTTCCCGTGGGCGTGGCCCGGCAGTGACGGCAGCAACGGGCGCGAACCGGGCCACGAGGGCGCCCCTCAGGAGTTCCGCGCCTGGAAAAAGGGAATCACCGGGTTCCCTTTGGTTGACGCGGGCCAGCGGCAACTCTGGGCCACGGGCTGGATGCACAACCGTGTACGCATGGTCGCGGCCAGCTTCCTGGTCAAAAACCTCGGCATCCACTGGCAACTGGGCGAGCAATGGTTCTGGGACACCCTTGTCGACGCGGACCCGGCGTCCAACCCGGCCAACTGGCAGTGGGTGGCCGGCTCCGGGGCGGACGCCTCCCCGTTCTTCCGGATCTTCAACCCGGAGGGGCAGCGGACCAAGTTCGACCCCCAAGGCAAGTACATAGCCCACTGGATCCCCGAGTTCGGCACTCCGGACTACCCGGAAGGAATCGTGGACCTCAAGGCCACCCGGGCCGAGGCCTTGGAGGCATACAAGGGCATGAGGGAAGTCCACTAGCGAATTCTTCGCCCGGGCGGGGCGCCGGGCAGCCCGCCGGGAACGCTCCTTGGACCCCCTCTGGAAATTAGTAGGAAGTCCGAGTATATTCGGTTTCAGAGATGACCTGGATCACAGTTGGTCACGTGTTCCTCGCCGGTCCCAGCACCCGGCGGAACGGTAGTCATTCACGATGCAAAGGAGCATTTCCACCATGGTGCGCGAACTTTCCCACTACATAGATGGCCAGAGGATCGACGGCACGTCCGGTCGTTTCAGTGACGTTTACGATCCCTGCACGGGCGAAGTCCAGGCGCGGGTTCCGTTGGCCAGCGCCGATGAGGTGCGCAACGCCGTCGCAAATGCCGAGAAAGGCCAGCTCGAATGGGCGGCCATGAACCCGCAGCGCCGGGGACGGATCCTGCTCAAGTTCGTGGACCTGGTCAACGAGAACATGGACGAACTTGCCACACTCCTGTCCTCCGAACATGGCAAGACGTTCGCGGACGCCAAGGGTGATATCCAGCGTGGCGTCGAGGTAGTGGAGTTCTCCGCCGGCGCCCCGCACCTGCTCAAAGGTGAGTTCTCGGACAACGCCGGCACTGGGATCGACGTGCATTCCCTCCGCCAGCCGCTGGGCGTCGTCGCAGGCATTACGCCCTTCAATTTCCCGGCCATGATCCCGCTCTGGAAGTCCGGTCCCGCGCTTGCCGCCGGGAACGCCTTCATCCTCAAGCCCTCCGAACGGGACCCCTCGGTTCCGCTCCGACTGGCCGAACTCTACAGCGAAGCCGGGGTGCCGAACGGCGTCTTCAACGTGGTCAACGGCGATAAGGAAGCCGTGGATGCGCTGCTTGAAGACCCACGTGTGCAGGCCGTTGGCTTCGTGGGTTCCACGCCGATCGCCCAGTACATCTACGCCACCGCCGCTGCCCACGGCAAACGCGCGCAGTGCTTCGGCGGGGCGAAGAACCACATGGTGATCATGCCTGACGCGGATCTCGACATGGCCGCCGACGCCCTGATCGGTGCCGGATACGGATCGGCAGGGGAGCGCTGCATGGCCATCTCCGTGGCCGTTCCCGTGGGCCAGGAAACGGCAGATGCCCTGGTGGCTAAGCTGAGCGAGCGCGTGAAGGACCTGAAAGTGGGCCACAGCCTGGCCAAGGATTCGGACTTCGGGCCCGTGGTGGCGGCCTCCGCGAAGGAAAGGATCGAGGGCTACATCCAGTCCGGGGTGGACGAAGGGGCAACGCTGGTGGCCGACGGGCGCGGCCTCACCGTGGACGGCTACGACGGCGGGTTCTGGGTTGGTCCCACGCTGTTCGACAACGTCACCAGCGACATGAAGATCTACAAGGAAGAAATCTTCGGACCCGTCCTCAGCGTGTTGCGCGCGGCCGATTACGACGAGGCACTCAGGCTCTGCAACGAGCACGAGTTTGGCAACGGCGTCGCCATTTTCACGCGCGACGGCGACTCGGCCCGCGACTTCGCGAGCCGCGTCCAAGTTGGCATGGTGGGTATCAACGTTCCCATCCCCGTACCTATCGCGTACTACACCTTCGGCGGCTGGAAAGCCTCCGGTTTCGGCGACCTCAACCAGCACGGCGCCGACGCTTTCCGTTTCTACACCAAGACCAAGACCGTGACGTCGCGGTGGCCTTCCGGCATCCGCCAAGGGGCCAGCTTCGTGATGCCGGCAGGCAGCTGATGGAGGCACTGGACACCGAAATCGTGCAAACCGCGGACGTTCAATTTGAACGGCGCGGACACCTGGGCGTGGTGACGCTCAACCGCCCCAAGGCCGTCAATGCGCTCAACTCCGGCATGGTCAAAGCCATGTTGCAGCAGCTCAGCGCCTGGGCCGACGACGACGACGTTGCCACGGTTTTGGTCCGCGGCGCCGGAGACCGGGGGCTGTGCGCAGGTGGCGACATCGTCGCTATCTACAAAGACATGCTGCACGGCGGGACCGAGACTGCCGGGTTCTGGGCGGACGAGTATCGCCTGAACTCCCTCATAGCGCGGTATCCCAAGCCCTACGTCGCCTTCATGGACGGGCTGGTCCTCGGCGGGGGCGTCGGCGTTTCAGCGCACGGCTCACTTCGCATCGTCACCGAGCGGACGCGAACGGGCATGCCGGAAACCACTATCGGCTTTGTCCCGGACGTGGGCGGCACGCTGTTACTGTCCCGCGCGCCGGGCGAAACAGGAACGCACGCTGCGTTGACCGGCGCCCACCTGACCGGGGCGGATGCGCTGTTCCTCGGGCTCGCGGACCACTTCGTGCCGTCCGAAAGCCTGCCCGCACTGGCAGAAGCGCTGGAAAGCTCGACGGCGGAGGCCGCCGTCGAGCGCTACGCCCAAGCGGCGCCGGACTCGGCACTGGCAGCGCAGCAAGAGTGGATCGACCCTGCCTACGCGCACGACGCCGCAGAGGACATTGTGGGAAGCCTGCGCTCCCTGGGCGGTGAGGCTGCTGCTGCCGCAGACACTATCGAAGCGAAGTCGCCGACGTCGGTGAAGGTCACCTTGGAGTCGTTGCGACGCGTTCGGGGCCTCTCGCTCGAGGAGGCGCTTGACCAGGAATACCGCGTGGGCCTGCGGTGCTTGGCAGGGCCGGACTTCCGCGAGGGTATTCGCGCCCAGGTGGTGGACAAGGACCGCAATCCACACTGGAAACCAGCCAGCCTCGCCGACGTGCAGGCGTCCGACGTCGAGGGCTACTTCGCGCCGCTCGGCGAACGGGAACTTGGGCTTCACGAGTCCGCCATCAGCAGCAAGTCAAAGGAGACGACATGACAGAGAACGCATCCTCAACGGGACTCATCGCTTTCCTGGGGCTCGGCCACATGGGTGGGCCCATGGCCGCCAACCTCATCAAGGCCGGTCACGACGTTGTCGGCTATGATCCGGTCCCGGCGGCAGTTGAGGCAGCGACTGCACACGGCATCCCCATGGTTTCTTCCCCCGCTGAAGCTGTTGCCGGCGCAGCCATCGTCCTGACCATGTTGCCTAGCGGCAAACATGTGTTGGATGCCTACCGCGGCGTGGACGGCCCGGGGCTGTTGAGCGTTGCCCCAGCAAACACGCTGTTCCTTGACTGTTCCACCATCAACGTGGACGAGGCCCGGGAGGCGGCGGCCATTGCACTGGATGCCGGACACCGTTCGGTGGATGCACCCGTTTCCGGGGGCGTGGTGGGTGCCGAGGCGGGCACTCTGACCTTCATGGTGGGTGCGCTGCCTGAGGACTTTGAGACCGTGCGGCCCATCCTTGAGCTCATGGGCAAGAGGATCGTCCACTGCGGTGACCACGGCGCCGGGCAGGCCGCGAAGGTCTGCAACAACATGATTTTGGGCGTATCCATGATCGCCGTTGCCGAGGCGTTCGTGCTCGGCGAGAAACTCGGTCTCACCCATCAGGCATTGTTCGACGTCGCATCCAACGCGTCCGGTCAATGCTGGGCGCTCACCACCAACTGTCCGGTTCCCGGCCCGGTTCCCACGAGCCCGGCAAACCGTGACTACAAGCCCGGCTTTGCGGGGGCATTGATGGCCAAGGACCTGCGCCTCGCGTTGAACGCGCTGGAAAGCACGGGTGTTGCCGCACAGATGGGGCCGCTCGCCTCGCGTATCTATGACGACTTCGCGGCGGGCGACGGCGCCGGCAGGGACTTCTCCGGCATCATCACGGAGATCCGCGATAAGTCTGTGTGAGAGCTTGGTACTTAGCAGTTCGTGTAGTGCGCAGTTCGTGTACGTGAGAAATGGTCGAGAGGGAGAGCATGGCTGAGCAGTACCGGAACATAATGGTCGAACGCAGGGATCGCGTGGGCTTGGTGACCTTGAACCGGCCGTCAGCCTTGAATGCGCTGAACACGGAACTGATGAATGAGCTGGTCTCCGCAGTGAAAGAGATGGACACCGATCCGGACGTGGGCGCCGTGGTGATCACGGGCTCTGCCAAGGCGTTCGCGGCCGGTGCGGACATCAAAGAGATGTCCTCCAAGACCTACATGGAGATGTATGCCGCGGACTGGTTCCGGCACTGGGAAGACCTCACCAGGCTCCGCATCCCCGTGATCGCAGCGGTGTCCGGGTTTGCCCTGGGTGGCGGATGCGAGCTCGCCATGATGGCCGATTTCATCATTGCCGGGGACAACGCCAAGTTCGGCCAGCCGGAGATCAACCTCGGGGTGATTCCCGGTATGGGAGGCTCGCAGCGGCTTACCCGTGCCGTGGGCAAGGCCAAGGCGATGGACATGGTGCTGACCGGGCGTTTCATGGATGCCGAGGAAGCCGAGCGTTCCGGCCTTGTGTCCAGGGTTGTTCCCGCCGAGGACGTGGTGGAGGAGGCACTCAAAGCCGCCGAGGTTATCGCCTCCAAGTCCAAGCCGGTTGCGATGGTGGCCAAGGAAGCGGTCAACGCTGCTTTCGAGTTGTCGCTGAGCCAGGGCGTCGTGTTCGAACGCAGGGTATTCCACTCATTGTTCGCCACAGAGGACCAGAAGGAAGGCATGGCCGCGTTCACCGAGAAACGCCAGCCCGAGTTCAAACACCGCTGACGCGCGGGTTGACGTGTATTGCGGGTGCCTGGGGCTAGACTCGGGGCACTGACGAATGGGGAGAGACATGTCAACGGAGATCGTTCAAACCGGGCAATCCAACATCGTGGCCCAGCCGGTGAACCGCCAGGCAATGGTCGCTGCTGCCATCGCGGTGCTGGCCTTGGCCGGGCTGTTCTTCGCGGGCATGGCGATCATCGCTGTCTTCGCCGTGGGCGCGGGCCACGTTGCGCTGAACCAGATCCAGCAGCGCCAGGAACGCGGCCGCGGCTTTGCCATCGGCGCCCTGGTGGTTGGCTATGGGATCGGGCTTGCCTCGTTGGTCTCAGCGTTGATCTTCGCGATGACCTCCTAGGCCCTCACCGCGCGTCGAGGGGTTAGCTCTCGGCATTTACGAGCTCGCTTTGTGCCGAGAGCTAACCCCTCGCGGTAAGGAGTCCTGCTACTCTTCCGCGAAGTCTCCGGCGTCCCTGCGAAAGGTGCCGAGGACTCGGATGAGGTGATCGACGTCGTCGGGCCCGAATCCGGACTGCCCGAAAACTTCCGCGTTCAACGCCGCCGTCGCCTTCTTGGCCAGGCTGCGGCCCTCGGGGGTGAGTTCGATCAGCGTGGTCCGTCCGTCCGTCGGGTGCGGCGAACGGCTCACCAAGGCAGCCCGTTCCAAGCGGTCGACGGCGTTGGTCACCGAGGTGGGATGGACCTGCAGGAGCGCGCTGGCCTTATTCATGGGCAGCGCGCCACTGCGTGCGAAGCTCAGCAACGCCAGGAGTTCGTACCTCGCGAAGGTTAGCCCGAACGGCTTGAGGACAGTTTCGATGCGCGCGAGCAGGATCTGTTGCGTACGCATGATCGCGGTGATGGCCGCCATGGGCGCGGCAACATCGCCCCATCCATGCCGCTCCCAGTTGCGCTGGGCGTCGGCGATAGGGTCGCGGGGAAGCGGGGTGCCCATGGGCCTCCTTGGTTTGTTGGATGCCTAGTCTCTCAGATTCGGGAACTCTTCCTCTGTATATTCCACTCCCAAGCCCGCGGGAAGAGGTCCGCTGCCGTGCCGGGCAACCTCGGTTCCGCGCAGTTCGACCCGCCTGATCTTGCCGGAGATGGTCTTGGGTAGTTCGCCGAATTCGAGCCGACGTATCCGCTTGAATGGTGCCAGGTGGGTGCGGCAATACCTCAGGATGTCTTCGGCTACCGCCGGGCCTGGCTCGTACCCGGCAGCCAGGACCACGAACGCCTTGGGCACCGACAACTTCACGGCATCCGGCGATGGGACCACCGCCGCTTCTGCCACGGCGGGGTGTTCGATCAGGACGCTTTCGAGTTCGAACGGGGACAGGCGGTAGTCGGAAGATTTGAAGACGTCGTCGTCCCGTCCCACATAGGTGATCACGCCGTCGGCATCCCGGCTGGCCATGTCCCCGGTGTGGTAGTAGCCGTTGCGGAACGCGTCGGCCGTTTTCGCTTCGTCGCCGAAGTATCCTTTCATGAGCCCCACGGGCCGGGGATCCAAGCGCAAGCAGAGTTCGCCGTCGTCGGCTTCTTGCCCGGTGGCCGGGTCCACGAGGACGACGTCGTAACCGGGCAGCGGGCGCCCCATGGAACCGATCTTCACGGTTTGGGCAGGAGTGTTGGCGATCTGGACCGTGGATTCGGTCTGTCCGAAACCATCGCGGATGGTGACCCCCCAGGCGTCTTCGACTTGCCCGATGACCTCGGCGTTCAGCGGCTCACCGGCGGAAACAACCTTGCGGGGCGGGGTGGCGAGCTGCTTGAGGTCGGCTTGGATCAGCATGCGCCACACGGTGGGGGGAGCGCAGAAGCTCGTGACTCCTTCGCGGCCCATCTGGTCCATCAGGGCAGCTGCGTCAAAGCGTTCATAGTTGTAGATGAAGACGCACGCCTCTGCGATCCACGGCGTGAACACATTGGACCAGGCATGCTTGGCCCAGCCAGGTGATGCGACGTTGAGGTGCACGTCGCCTGGCTCCAAGCCAATCCAGTACATGGTGGACAGATGGCCCACCGGGTAGGAGGTGTGGGTGTGCTCCACGAGCTTGGCCCGCGAGGTAGTGCCCGAGGTGAAGTAGAGCAGCAGGGTCTCATCCCCTCGGGTGGGGCCGTCGGGGGTGAAGTCCGTGCCGGCGTCGTACGAATCTGCGTACTGCAACGCCTCGGTGTTGGCGGGCTCGGCCCCCACCTCGATCAGCGTGTACGACCCCTCGACGGCGGCGAACTTGCCGATGTTGGCGCTGCCGACCGCTACCCAGTGGGCCCCGCCGCGTTCCACCCGGTCCTGCAGGTCGCGGGCGCCCATGAGCGTGGTGGTGGGTATCATCACGATGCCCAGTTTGATCCCGGCGAGCATGAGCTCCCAGAGTTCCACTTGGTTGCCGAGCATGATGATCATGTGGTCGCCGCGGTTCACGCCTTGGTTCCTCAGCCAGTTGGCCAGCTGGGATGACCTTTCGGATAGTTCCTTGTACGTGCGGTGGGTGGAGCTGCCGTCCTGTTCAACTATGACCAGCGCGGGTTTGTCCGCCTTCTGCGGTTCCGCGGCGATCTGGTCGAACCAGTCGAGGGCGAAATTGAACTCCTGGAAATGTGGCCATTCGAACTCGGCGTGGGCCTGCTTGTAGTCTTCGCGAAGCTCGAGCAGGCGATCTCGGGCCGTACGGAAGTCATCTGTGACTGTCATAGTCTGCCTTTCGCTGGGGCTTCGGCACCATTGCCGGCCAATCCCGTCTAGTGATCCATATCACCTTGCAATATACTAGGACATCCAAGGGTTTGGAAGAGCCTCCGTGGACATGACGAAGGGGAGTAATGCTCCAAGAACAAGCGGCCGGCCCGGTTACCGACGGCGCCGCCCAAGAACGCGCCCAGCCTCCTTATCCGGAGGCGGACCTCATGCACGTAGTGGATCTGCTTCCCACCGAGGAGCGGACCAGGTATTTCGAGATCAGGGAGTTCCTGCAAACGCGGATCCGCGCGGCCAGTATCGATTACTGGAACCGGGAAGAGTTTCCCACGGGTTTGTTGGCGGACATGGCCAAGTATGGCCTGGGCAGGCTCCAGACCGACGGCTCCTCGAAGCTCTTCAAGGGCCTTATGTACACCGAAATCGCGCGCGCGGACGTCTCTCTGTCAGCCTTGGTGGGCATCCACAACGAGCTTATCGTTGGCATGATCCATGAGCTCGGCTCCGACGAACAGAAGCGCCGCTGGCTGCCGGGACTTGAAGCGTTCACCCAGTTGGGTGCCTTTGCGTTGACCGAACCGGACCACGGCTCGGACATCGCCGGAGGACTCTCGACGACGGCGCGGCGCGAGGGCGATGAATGGGTCATCAACGGCGCCAAGCGATGGATCGGGGCCGGCACAATCGCCGACTTGGCTCTGGTTTGGGCACGGGATGAAGCCGACGGCGGCATCAAAGGCTTCATCGTGGAGACCGAACGCGCCGGATATAAGGCCACCAAGATCTCCAACAAGATCGGCCTGCGCATCATGCAGAATGCGGACATCACCCTGGATGAGGTGCGCATTCCTGCGTCGAACCTCCTGCCCGGAGCCACGGCATTTTCACGGGCCAACGATCTGCTGCGGGATTCCCGCGCGTGGGTGGGGTGGCAAGCTGCCGGCATCCAGTTGGCTGCCTTCGACATCGCACGCTCGTATGCCCTGGACCGCAAGCAATTCGGGAAGGAACTTGCCCGCTTCCAGCTGGTCCAACAGCAGCTCGCGGACATCTTGGGCAATGCGAACGCTTCCCTGTCCATGATGGTGGAGCTCGCGCGGATCCAACAGGCGGGAAAGCTCGAGATGGTACAGGCCGCTATGTGCAAGGCCACTACCACCAGGTTGGCCCGCTCGTCGGTGGCGATGGGCCGGTCCTTGCTGGGGGGCAACGGGATCACCACCGACTATGAGATGGGCAAGCTTTTCGGTGATGCGGAGATCCTCTACACGTACGAGGGTAGCTATGAGATCAACTCGATGATCGTGGCGCGAGCGGTAACGGGGAAGTCAGCGTTCGTTTAGGCCACCCCCGCTGGTGGGGCGTTGTGCCGCTTCGCTGATAATGGCCCGGAGCTCATCCCGGAGCGCATCAACGTCCTGGGTCACACCTTCCAAGATTCCCCGCTCCAGGGCGTGGGCTTCTTGGAGCAGGGCCGTGCCCGTTGCGGTGATGGAGACTGTCTGGTTGTGCCGGCTAGTCCGCCTGCGCCGGCGGTTGATGCAACCCCTGAGTTCGAGCCGTAGCAGCAGCGGGCCCAGCGTTTGCGGCTGGGCCCGCATGATCGTGGCCAGTTCGTCCTGGGTGACGGGCCCCGCGGCTACCAGGGCGTCCAGGGCGACCACTGCCGGAAATGTCAGTCCGAGGGCTCGCAACTCTTCTTCCCACCGCTGCTCGACCAACCGGGCCGCCGCGGAGAGCAAGCGGGCTGTACCCCACTGTTGCGCATCAGGCATATGCAACCATCCCGTCTTCGGCAGCGAGTACGGGCCGGTGGACCAAGGGGCGAAAGCTAAGTAACCTGATGATCTACAGCGTAGGCATGTTGGTCCGGATTCGCCAACAGTAAGTCGGCAGTGGAAATTCTAGTATTCGAAATATGGAATTATTTTGATCGCCTTTATCGCTCCGAAATAGAAGAAACAGTCCAAAGCGCTTTGGACTGTTTCTTGAGGGTTCCCGCAGGTGGAGGCGTTAGAGGTTCTTATCGGCATAAACGCGCAGGGCATCCCTGACAAATGCTGCCCCGACTTCTCCGCCGTAATTCGCAGCGAACCGCGGATCGGCGACGTACATTTCACCGAGTCCGGTGACGTACCCCTTTACATCACCGACGGGAGCCGCCGTCGGCGTGCCTGGAATCCCCGTAAGCCACTCGACGTGCCTGCGCGCAAGGTCCTGGGCCACTTGGCTGTCAGGAGCAGTGCCGGACTTCGATGCGGAGATCCAATCCGCACCCAGCGCACGGACGCGCTCCTGCCACTGCTGCTTGTCCTCGGGACTCATGTTCCGCCACCATGTGTCGCTGGCGGCATAAGCGTCCTTGCCCCAGCGCTGCTCCACCTCGTCCTTATATTGCGTGTGGTCAAAGCCGTCAAACATGTCCTTTGCCATGTACTTTCCATCCCCTTTCAACGATTCGATGGTCTGCTGGACGGAGGCGATCTGCCGCGTCAGCCGCTCTTGCTCCTGGCGTAGCCAGACAAGGTGGCCAGTGAGGGCCTTCGCGGCGTCTGTCTCGCGGCGAAGGACCTCGGCGATGGCCGTCAGCCCAAGCCCCAGTTCCCGGAGCAGCAAAATGCGCTGAAGCTGCACCAATGCCGGACCGTCGTAGTAGCGGTAGCCGTTGTGGCCGATCCGGCTTGGCTTCAGTAGCCCGACGTCGTCGTAGTGGCGCAGCGTCCGGCTGGTGGTACCCGCCATCTTGGCGATTTCCTGAATGGACCAGTCCATCCGTGCCTCCGTCCTGCCTGTACCTTCGACTGTAGGGGTTGACGCAGCGTCAAGGTCAAGGTGTTTTTGGGAGGGTTCGCAAAGGGTCAGTCAGCGAGGATCAGGTACAGCGCGCGACGGGTCTCGTCGAGCTTCGCTATGGCCGCCTGACGTTGTTCCTCGGTGGCAGAGCCGCGGAATTGGTGGATGACTCCCATGAGCTTGCCAACGCTTTGGTGGAAGGCCTGACCGGTGGAGTCCGCTTCTGTGTTCCAGGCGTTGGCCAGCTCTTCCTCATGCTCGGCAACGTAAGCGCGGCCGTCGTCCGTGAGGGTGAATTCCGTGCGGCGTCCTTCTCCGACGGCCACAATGAGCTCTTCATCCACCAGTTGCTGGAGTGTCGGATAGACAGAGCCCGGGCTGGGCCGCCATGCGCCTGAGGTCTTCTCCGCGATGGTTTTGATCAGGCCGTAACCGTTCGACGGCGACTCGGCAAGCAATGAAAGAATCGCCGCGCGGACGTCCCCTCGATTGGCGCGACGTGGGCCGCCGGGTCCAAAGCCGCGCGGTCCGAATCCGCCAAATCCGCCGGGTCCGGGTCCAAAGCCAGGTCCAAATCCGGGCCCGAAGCCGCCGCCACCGTGTCCGCCGGGTCCACGACGGCCCCTGCCTTGGTTGAAGCGACCGCGTCCGTGTCCGTGCTGGTCGCCGTGTTCATGATTCCCGGAGCCGTATCCGGGGAGGTTGTTTTCGTTGTCATTGATGCCTTTCATAGCAGCATCATCCTTTCGGTTGTTGTGCCGCCCAAGGAGTATCGGCGATAGTTAACGATATATCGGTGACTATCGAACCGTCAAGAGGTGCAGGAGCCTTTAAACCACGACGGCGGGTGCCGGCTTCCTGAGAGCCGGCACCCGCCGTCGGGGGTAGCTGACGGACGTAAAGGCTACGTCCACCACGTATCAAAGATCGTGACCGGAACAGTCCGCTTGTGGCGCGTCCGGAGGTACTTCTGCTCCAGGGTCTCGGCGACCCCCTCCGGGACCTCGCGGCCCTCCAGGTAGTCATCAATTTGGTCGTAGCTGATGCCGAGTTCGTCCTCGTCGGTCCGGCCCGGCTTGTCGTCGAGGAGGTCGGCGGTGGGGACCTTTTGCCAAACCCGCGCGGGAGCGCCCAGCTCGGCAAGAACTATGCGGTTCTGGCGCTTGTTCAAACCGAACAGCGGCAGGATGTCCGCACCGCCGTCGCCGTATTTGGTGAAGAAGCCGGTCACCGATTCCGCGCCGTGGTCGGTGCCGACCACCAAGTAGTTGTGCTCGCCGGCAAGGGCATACTGGGCAGTCATGCGCGCCCGTGCCTTGGTGTTGCCCTTGTGGAAATCGGAGATGGCAGCGCCGGTGGTCTTCTGGAACTCATCCTCAAAGCCGTCCACCGCCGGGGCGATGTTGAAGGTCCATTCGGTCTTGGCGTTGATGAAGTCAAGCGCGGCCTGGGCGTCGTCTTCATCATGCTGGACGCCGTAGGGGAGGCGGACGGCGACAAAGTTGGCCTCGACGCCGTCGGCCTCGAGCTCTTCGACCGCAAGTTGGCACAAGCGCCCTGCCAGTGTCGAGTCGATCCCGCCCGAGATGCCCAAGACGAAACCCTTGGTTCCCGTTGCTTTCAGATAGTCCTTCAAGAAGGCGACCCGCTTGCGGACCTCCTCCGCAGGATCGATCCGGGGCTGGACGCCCATTTCCTCAATGATCTTTGCCTGGAGTTCGCGCATGTGTTCCACACTAGCCAGCGCAGTCCATGCCGCTCAACCATATTGCGTGAAGTCTCGTGGACGTCAGCCCTGCTGGGGAGCCGAACCTGTCGATCCGCGCACGGTCAGGTGGGTGGGCATGACCGCCAAGCGCCGACTCGAGGCCGAACGCAGGGGATCCAACTGTGCCAGCAGCATGGACACCGCAACGCGTCCGGCCTGTTCGATGGGCGAGGCCATGGTGGTCAGGGGCGGGTTGCAAAAGTCTGCCCCGAAAATGTCGTCACAGCCAACGATGCTCATGTCTTCGGGAACGCGGATGCCGCGCTCGCGGAGCCGCTGCAGCATCCCGATGGCCAGCAGGTCGTTGAAGACGATGCATGCGGTGGCCCCAGTACGGACAGCAGCGTCAGCCGCGGCGGCACCGGACGTCATCTTGGGGGCGAAGGGGCCCACGCGGGACGTGGTGAGCCCGCGGTCCCGGGTCTCGTCGTCGAACGTTTTCCACCGTTTGGCATTGGACCATGACGACGACGGTCCGCCCACGTAGCAAATCCTGGAATGGCCCAACGAGGTGAGGTGTTCGAGCGCCTGGATCACGGCTCCTGGCGTGTCGATCATGACCGTCGGGGCGTAGGAAGAGGAGCGGTTGATGGTCACGATTGCCTGGTTGGCTGCAGCCTCGGCCAACGTGGCGTCCGAAAGGCGGGACGCGGCGAGAATGAACCCGTCAGCTGTTCGCTGCATCTTGCGCAGGGTGTCGGCTTCCATCTCCGCGGATTCTTCCGTGTCCACCAACAACTGCGTATAGCCGGCGGCCTTGAGTTGGTTCTGCGTGCCTCGGATGATGTCGAAATAGAACGGATTCGTGACGTCGGGGACCAGCAGGGCGATGGCATTGGTACGCCCCGAACTCAGCCCCCGGGCCTGTGAGCTCGGAACGTAATTCAGCTCCGCAGCGATCTTCTCGATCCGTTCGCGTGTCACGCGATTGACGCGGTCCGGGTTGGACAGTGCCCGGGACACGGTGGAGGTGGCCACGCCGGCGAGCTCGGCGACGTCGCGAATGGTTGGTGCTGTTCCGGTGTGCCGCGTTGGTGCATCTGCCATGGTGAGCCTTTCGAAGGTGAGCCCATTGCACCATCCTTGGCAACTTTTGGCAAACGATTGCCGCACGGTTTGCCTACTCCTAGACTCAAGGCCAAGCCCTGTGCGGTACGGAGTGGGCGGCCTGACCGCCGGAGGAGTCAAATAACCATGACAGATGCAGCAAAAGTTGAGTGGACGTTGTCGGGCTTTGGAGACGAAATCAATGACGACCCCGCCCAGCAGATCGCGGTGCTGCAGGCTTTGGGGGCCAACCACATCGAAGTTCGCAGCGCCTGGGGAACCAACATCGTGGACCTCGACGCACAGCAACTCAGCGCGCTGAAGGAACTCCTTGACGCGGCAGGCATGCGAGTCTCTGCCATTGCCTCGCCCATCGGCAAGGTGGACGTGACCCTGCCCGTTGAGCACGAGGTGGAACGGCTGCGGCGCGCGGCCAACGCTGCCCACGTCCTGGGCGCGCGCTACATCCGCATTTTCTCGTTCTACTACGGAGAGGACGTGGCGGTGGAAAGCATCCGGGATGACGTCCTCGAGCGGATGCGTGCTCTGGCTGCGGTAGCCGAAGAAGAGAACGTGGTGCTGCTGCACGAGAACGAGAAAGACATTTTTGG
Source organism: Arthrobacter sp. SIMBA_036 (assembly GCF_046535135.1). Classification (NCBI taxonomy): domain Bacteria; kingdom Bacillati; phylum Actinomycetota; class Actinomycetes; order Micrococcales; family Micrococcaceae; genus Arthrobacter; species Arthrobacter sp. SIMBA_036. The sequence continues at coordinate 72,667 of NZ_JAWRXG010000005.1, read as the reverse complement.
CGATACCCCGGATCGCGTCCTGGACATCATCGAGTCCGTGGCATCCCCGGCGTTGAAGGTGGCGTGGGATCCGGCGAATTTCGTCCAGGTGGGCGTCAAACCGTTCGACGAAGCCTACGCGAAACTGCGTCCGCACCTGGAGTACCTGCAGGTCAAGGACGCACGGTTCGCCGACGGCGTCGTGGTTCCGGCAGGTGAGGGCGACGGCGACCTGCTGCGCACGGTGGAGGCGCTGAAAGCAGACGGATTCGTGGGTTTCGCCAGCCTTGAGCCGCATCTGGCCGGGGCGCACGGGCTGGGGGGCTTTTCCGGACCTACTGCGTTCGGCATTGCAGCAAGGGCGTTTGCCAAAGTTTTGAACGAAGCCGGAGTGGAGACCAAGTGAGCACCAACACACCAGACACAACAATCAACGTTGCCATCGCAGGTTGCGGGAACATCGGCCGGACGCACGCCGCAGCCGTCGGTGAACTTCCCGGTCTCCGCATCACAGCCCTCGTGGACGAGATCCCCGAGGCAGCGGAAGCCCTTGCGCAGTACCTGGACGACGGCGGCTCATCACGCCCCGCCACTTTCGGCACCCTGCAGGAAGCGTTGGCGGGCGCCGACGTCGACCTCGTGGTCATAGCTACCCCCAGCGGACTGCACATCCAGCAGGCCCTGGAAGTACTCGAGGCGGGCAAACACGTCGTCATCGAAAAGCCCCTTGATGTGAACCTTGACCGTGCGGACGAGATCCTTGCAGCGGCCAAAGCTGCTGGGGAGAAGGGACTCGTTGCCAGCGTCATCAGCCAGCATCGCTTCGACCCAGCGAGCGTTGTGGTGGACCAGGCACGCCGCGACGGCCGTTTTGGCCGGCTAACCTCGGCCATCGCCTCGGTCAGCTGGTATCGAAGCCAGGGCTATTACGACTCGGGCGCGTGGCGCGGGACCTGGGCAATGGACGGCGGTGGCGCCGTGATGAACCAAGGCGTCCACACCGTTGACCTGTTGCTGTGGTTCCTTGGACGCCCCATCGAAATCAACGCCAAGACCGCGCTCCTTGCTCACACAGACGTGGAAGTTGAAGACACCGCTGTTGCCACTGTGGCGTTCGAATCTGGCGCTCTGGCCGTTCTGCACGCCACCACGGCGGCCTACCCTGGACTGACCGTCCGGTTGCAGATCATGGGCAGCAAGGGCTCGGCTGTGATCGACAACGACAACCTGGAGTACTTCCATGCTGCCGATCCCGAGGGCGATGCCGACAGCGGGCCCATGGGAATCCGAGGTGGCGGCAACCAGGCCGAGGCCGAGCTGGCAAAATTCCCTGAGCCGCCAACGGATCCCAACTTGGACCCCACCGTGTATCCCGCCGGCCACATCCGCCAGTACCGGGATGTGGTGGATGCCATCCTCAACGGCCGTCCCCCGGGAGTCACCGTCCAGGACGCCGTCATGGCCCTCGCCACTGTTCGGGCGCTCTACGTTTCGGCAACGCTCGGCCGTTCGGTCCTGATCGCGGACGTGCTGGAAGGAAAATACAACGACGTTGAAGTAAGCACCGGCAACTTTGAAGGGGTCACAGCATGAAGTTCTCAGTCTTTACAGCCTCGACGCCGGAATGGACTCCCCAGGAGGCCGCCACGGAACTCGCAGCCCAAGGCTGGGACGGAATCGAATGGCGCGTCATTGACCAGAACGACGCTCCAACGCCGGGATTCTGGGCCGGGAACAAGGCCACCTGGCCCATGACGGGCCTTCTCGATTCAGTTCCCGAGATCGCAAGGATCACCTCCGGCGCGGGTCTGGAGTACTCGGGCCTGGGCGGGTACGCCCGCTGTGACAACCACGACGACGTCGAGAGCGTTCTTGCCGCAACCGCAGCCTTGGGTGCCCGCCAAGTCAGGGTGAACGTCCTTCCCCTGGGCAACTCGACCATGGGCGGTCAGGAACCCACTGGCTTGTCCTACCCGGAACTCTTCGATTCCACCAGGGAACACTACAAATGGGTGGCCGAACGGGCCGCCCACCACGGAGTGAAGGCCCTCGTTGAACTGCACCATGGGAGCGTGACAGCCTCGGCGTCCTCTGCCCGCCGGCTCCTTGAAGGCCTGGACCCTCGCCATGTCGGGGTCATCCACGACCTCGGGAACCTGCTGATCGAAGGTTGGGAGTCCCCATTGCCTGCCCTGGAGCTGCTGGGGCCGTACCTGGCCCACATCCACGTGAAGAACGCGCGCTGGATCCGCACCGGGGACCTCGACGAGGCTGGTGCCGCTGTTTGGGTGAACGAGTGGGCGCCGCTGGCCGAAGGTCAGGGGAGCGTCCTGGACTATTTCAGGGCCCTTGCCGCGGTGGGTTACGACGATTGGGTGACTGTGGAGGATTTCTCCACTGATGTTCCCCTCGCAGAGCGCACGGCCGGAAACCTCACCTTCTTGCGGCGCGCAGCTGAACTCGCGGGGTTGAACGTCAACCGAAGCGAACACGTTTCCGCCGGTTCCACCCCGAAAGGCTGATCCATGCCAGAGTCCCTAGCCACCCACCCCGACCGTCTCCTTCCTGCAGACCCGGGAACGCGGCGGATCGCGCACTCCTTGCTTGAGCGCGTCCAGGACCTCCCGATCATTTCGCCTCATGGCCATGTGGACGCGTCAGTGCTCCAAAAGGACACTCCGTTCCCGGACCCTGCCGCCCTCCTGGTCACTCCGGACCACTACGTCACACGTCTGATCCATGCGTCCGGAATCGGGATGGACCGGCTTCAACCCGACGCCGGTGCGCGGGAGATCTGGCGGCAGTTCTGCCGGGCGTGGCCGCTTTTTGATGGGACCGCCTCCGGGTACTGGCTGAGGACGCAGTTCCAGACGGTCTTCGGGCTGCCAGGGGAGCTGAGCGCGGAAACGGCAGATGCCAGCTTCGACGCGATCTCGGCAAAACTCGCCGAGCCCGGGTTCCGGCCGCGGGAACTGTTCAAGGACTTCAATATTGAAGTCCTTGCCACCACCGATGATCCCTTGGATGACTTGGCCAGCCATCGGGCGCTTGCAACCGATCCCTCTTTTCACGGCCGCGTCCTTCCCACGTTCCGTCCGGACGCGTACGTGAACATCGCGCACCCGTCATGGGCGGCCAACGTGGAGCGGCTTATCAGCGAAGCGTCCGACGGCGGCAAGGGCTACCGCGGCTACATCACCGCACTGGAAAACCGGCGCCGGTATTTCGTGGAGCACGGGGCAGTGTCCGCTGATCACGGCGTCCGTACGCCCGCCACCCTGAAACTCGACGCCGCCGACGCCGAGGGACTCTTTGAACGGGCCCTGGCCGGCACGGCAAATGCCCAAGACCGTGACGCCTTCGAGGCGCACATGATGTATCAAATGGCCCGGATGTCGGTGGAGGACGGCCTGGTCATGACCCTCCATCCGGGCTCCTTCCGGAACCACCACGGTCCCACCTTCGAGGCCTTCGGCGGCGATACCGGCAACGACATACCGTTCGCGGTCAATTACACCGAAGCGGTCCGCCCCTTGCTCCAGGACTTTGGGACCGCCAAGGACTTCCACCTGGTGTTGTTCACCTTGGATGAGACGGTCTTCTCGCGCGAGCTCGCGCCGCTGGCGGGCTTTTACCCGTCTGTCTACGTGGGTGCTCCGTGGTGGTTCCTTGACGCCCCCGATGCCATGCTGCGCTTCCGGTCCGCTGTCACCGAGACCGCCGGCTTCTCCCGGACTTCGGGCTTTATCGATGACACCCGGGCTTTCTGTTCCATCCCGGCTCGGCACAATGCGTCCCGCAGGATCGAGGCCTCGTTCCTGGCACGCCTGGTTGCCGAGCACCGGATCAGCGAGGACCGCGCGCACGAGCTGATCGTCGACGTCGTCGACACTGCACCGAGGCGGGTCTTCAAACTATGAGTGCCGAGCCAAGATCAGACCTCCCACGGCTGGACCGGTCCCTCAGATCGGCCCCCAAGGCACCGGTGCGGATCGTCCACCTTGGGTTGGGCGCATTCCACCGCTCACACCAGGCCTGGTACACCCAGCATGCCGGGGACGCCGCGGACTGGGGGATCGCAGCCTTCACGGGACGAAGCCCCAAGGCGGCCGACACCTTGGCCGAGCAGGACGGACTGTTCACGCTGGTGGAGCGTTCCGCGGCGGGGGACTCATTTGAGATTATCGGCAGCATCGTCGAGGCGGTGGACGGGGCCGACGTCGGACGCTTGGCGGAGCTGGTGGCGGCATCTGGCACGGCAATCGTCACCCTGACCATCACGGAGGCGGCATACGCGGTGGACGGTTCTGCCGGTTCTGTCGGTTCGTCGTCGACGCCGATCGCCCGGTTGGTGGCTGCGCTCGCCGCCCGCAGGGACGCAGGCAACGGACCGATCGCTGTCGTCAGTTGCGACAACCTGGCCGACAACGGAAGCGTGGCCCGTCACGCCGTTCGCGCGCTCGCCGAAGCACGTGACCCTGCCTTGGCCGTTTGGATTGACGCGAACGTCAGTTTCGTCAGCACGTCCGTTGACCGCATCACTCCGCGGACCACGGCGGCGGACCTGGCCTCCGTTGCCGAAAATTGTGGGTACCGGGACGAGGCAGCAGTGGTGGCCGAACCGTTCCACAACTGGATCCTCAGCGGCGACTTTCCGGCGGGCCGGCCACACTGGGAGGACGCCGGCGCTGTCTTCGTGGACAATCTCGAACCGTACGAGAACCGCAAGCTGTGGCTGCTCAACGGCGCGCATTCGATCCTCGCCTACGCCGGCCAGGTCCGCGGTCACGCGACCGTCGCCGTGGCTCTGTCCGACGCCGTATGCCGCGACGCAGTTGAGTCGTTCTGGGACGAGGCTGCGCGGCACCTTACCGATGACGCCTTGGCCATCCCCGAGTATCGGCAGGCGCTGCTGGAGCGCTTTGGAAACGCCAGGATCGCCCACAAGCTGTCCCAGATCGCGGCGGACGGAACGGCGAAACTCCGCATGCGGGCGTTGCCGGTTCTGGCTGCTGAACGCGCCGCGGGCCGCTCCGGCGACGGTGCCGCCCGCATGATCGCCTCCTGGATGACGTACGTAGCCACAACGGCTGAGTTCCAGGACCCACTCGCCGGAGACATCAGGCACGCCCTAACGCTCGACGGCGAAGCCCGATGCACTGCGCTGCTGGCGCTGCTCAGCCCTGAGCTTGCCCAGGACCGTGACTTGGTGGGGCAGCTACGTGGGCTGCAGGACGCTATGACCGCCACGATTGCCCGCTCTTAGAACCCCCGGAAGGACCCTCAACCATGAAAATCGTCGCCGCTGAAGTCTTCGTGACCAGCCCCTCCCGCAACTTTGTAACGCTCCGCATCACCACGGAGGACGGCGTCACAGGCATTGGCGACGCCACACTCAACGGCCGTGAGCTCGCCGTTGCCGCGTACCTCAAAGAACACGTTGCACAGTTGTTGATCGGCAAGGACCCGCACCGGATCGAGGACACCTGGCAGTTCCTCTACCGCAGTTCGTATTGGCGCCGCGGCCCGGTGACCATGGCGGCCATCGCCGCCGTCGACATGGCCTTGTGGGACATCAAGGGCAAGGTTGCCGGTATGCCGGTGTACCAACTTTTAGGCGGTGCTTCCCGGAACGGACTGCGTGCTTACGGGCATGCCTCCGGATCCGACATCCCGTCCTTGTTCGACTCCGTCCGCGAACATCTTGAGCTGGGCTATAAGTCCATCCGCATCCAGACCGCCGTCCCGGGCATCAAGGCCGTCTATGGGGTGGCCGCGCAGGCACAGGCCTCCGGTGAACGCTACGACTACGAGCCTGCCGGACGTGGCAACTTCCCCTTGGAAGAGGATTGGGACACCCGCGCCTACCTCCGCCACCTGCCCACCGTGTTCGAGGCTGTCCGCAATGAGTTCGGCCCCGAAATCCCGCTGCTCCACGACGGACATCACCGCATGACGCCCATCCAGGCAGCCAAACTCGGCAAAGCTCTGGAGCCCTATGACCTCTTTTGGCTGGAAGACTGCACACCGGCCGAGAACCAGGAAGGCCTGCGCCTGGTCCGCCAACACACCACAACTCCTCTGGCCATCGGCGAAATATTCAACACCGTGTGGGACTACCAGACGCTCATCAAGGATGAGTTGATCGACTACGTGCGGGCAGCCTCAACGCACTTCGGTGGCATCTCGCCCTTGAAGAAAGTCATGGACTTCGCCGCCCAGTACCAGATCAAATCGGGCTTCCACGGGCCCACCGACATCTCCCCGGTGGGCTTCGCCGCCCAACTGCACGTGGGCCTGGCCATCCACAACTATGGCATCCAGGAATATATGCAGCACTCAGACAAGACCAACGAGGTGTTCCAGCAGTCCATGACCTTCAAGGACGGCTATCTGCACCCCGGCGACCAGCCCGGCATCGGCGTCGAGTTCAACGAGGAAGCAGCCGCAGCGTTCCCGTACCAGCAGGCCTACCTGCCCTACAACCGCCTCGTGGACGGCACTGTTCACGACTGGTGAGAAGGTGTGCCGAACCATCAAATTGTGAACGCTAACAACCCTTCGCGTCAAGACCTGCAGTTGCGGTGACGGTCCGCAACCATTTTGTGATGTGCAGCACTTGACCCGCGGTATTGTTAGCGTTCACAATGGCATTCGCACTACCTTGATGTGGCACGTGGCACCCCTGGGCCACGGAACACAAAGCTTCACCTTTGCCGGACGCGCAGATGCTCCGGCTGCATCAGAGTTCGCGGCGATGCTGCCGCGGAAGGAGAGCAACGTGAGATTGAAGAAACTCCTGGGCACCGTAGCGGTTGTCCTGACCCTGGCTGTTGGAGTCACGGGCTGTGGCGGAAGCCGCGGAGGGGCTGCTGCAGACTCAAGCAGCACCGCCAAGCCCAGCGATTCCTTGGTCGGCATTTCGATGCCCACCCAGACGTCCGAGCGTTGGATCGCCGATGGCGCCAACGTTGAGAAATCCCTGAAGGACCTCGGTTACAAGACTGACCTGCAGTTCGCCAATGACGACATCCCCACCCAGGTGTCCCAGATCGAAAACATGCTGACGAAGGGCGCCAAAGCGCTCATCATCGCAGCGATTGACGGCACTACGCTGACCGATGTCCTGGCCAAGGCCAAGGAACAAAACGTCAAGGTCATTGCCTATGACCGCCTCATCAACGGAACGCCGAACGTTGACTACTACACCACGTTCGATAACTACACCGTTGGTGTCCAGCAGGCCACCTCCTTGCTGACCGGGCTTGGTCTGCTGGACAAGAGCGGCAACAAGGTAGCGGGTAAAGGCCCGTTCAACGTTGAACTGTTCGCGGGAAGCCCGGACGACAACAACGCCAACTTCTTCTGGACCGGCGCCATGGACACCCTGAAGCCATACCTGGATGCAGGCACGTTGAAGGTCCCCAGCGGCCAGGTGAAGTTTGAGCAGGCAGCGATCCTACGTTGGCAGGCCCCTGTTGCACAGAAGCGCATGGAAGACATCCTCACCTCCGCTTACAGCTCCGGAACCAAGTTGAACGGCGTCCTGTCTCCGTATGACGGCTTGTCCATCGGCATCATTTCGGCGCTGACCAGCACGGGTGGCTACTCCACCGGAAGCCTGCCGGTTGTCACCGGACAGGATGCCGAAAAGGGCTCGGTGAAGTCCATCATCGCCGGCGAGCAGTACTCCACGATCTTCAAGGACACCCGCCAGCTTGGCGCGCAGGCCGTGAAGATGGTCGACGCGGTGCTCAAGGGGGGCCAACCGGAAACCAACGACACCAAGACCTACAACAACAAGGTCAAGGTTGTCCCGGCTTTCCTTCTGAAGTCCGTCATCATCACCAAGGACAACTACCAGAAGGAACTCATTGACTCGGGCTACTACAAGGCATCCGACGTCAAGTAAGTAAGCACGTCCACGGTTGTGGTCCCGTCGTCCTGTTCGTTATCGTCCAGCACGGCGGGGCCACAACCTTCCCAAGAGCCTCCGAATCCTCGGATCGGCCAAGCTTTCAAACAGTCAGTGGGAATTGACGATGAACGTACCCATTCTTCAAATGCGAGGAATCACCAAGACCTTTCCAGGGGTGAAGGCCCTTCAGGACGTCACCCTGGACGTCAACCGGGGTGAAGTCCACGCCATCTGTGGCGAAAACGGAGCCGGGAAGTCCACCCTGATGAAAGTGTTGTCCGGCGTCTATGCGCACAACACTTTCGACGGCGACATCCTGTTCGAAAACGAACCCTGCGAGTTCTCCAGCATCTCGGACAGCGAGAAGCGCGGAATCGTGATCATCCACCAGGAACTGGCGCTGAGCCCGTACTTGTCAATCGCCGAGAACATCTACCTTGGCAACGAACTGGCCACCAACGGCTGGGTGGACTGGCGGAAGACCAACCTGGAAGCGGCCAAGCTGCTGGCACGGGTGGGACTGAGTGAAAACCCGGTCACACCCATCCAGCAAATCAGCGTCGGCAAGCAGCAATTGGTGGAGATCGCCAAGGCGCTCTCCAAAGAGGTGAAGCTCCTGATCCTGGACGAGCCCACCGCAGCACTCAACGATGAGGATTCGGACCACTTGCTGGACCTCATCCTGCACCTCAAGGGCCAAGGCGTCACGTGCATCATCATCAGCCACAAGCTCAACGAGATTCGTAAAGTGGCCGACGCCGTCACCATCATCCGGGACGGAAAGTCCATTGAAACGCTTCGGCTCGATCAGGGCCAGATCACTCAGGAGCGCATCATCCGCGGCATGGTGGGCCGCGACCTCGAGAGCTTGTATCCCGAGCGGAGCCCCGTTATTGGCGAGGAGGTGCTGCGCATCGAGGACTGGACCGTTCAGCACCCCCAAGATCACGCCCGGATGGTAGTCAACGGCGCCAGTTTGAATGTCCGCAAGGGCGAAGTAGTGGGCCTTGCGGGCCTCATGGGCGCGGGCAGAACAGAGCTGGCCATGAGCGTCTTCGGCCGGACATACGGCCGTGCGGTCTCGGGCAAAGTCTACAAATACGGCAAAGAGATCGACACCAGCACTGTTTCCGGCGCCATCGGCCACGGCATCGCCTACGCTACCGAGGACCGGAAGCACTACGGGCTCAACCTGATCGAAGACATCAAGCGGAATATTTCCATGGCCGCCCTGCGAAAGCTGGCCAAGGGCGGTTGGGTGGACAAGAACGAGGAAACCACGGTCGCCAACCGTTACCGGAAGAGCATGAACATCAAGGCACCTTCGGTGGCTGCGATTACAGGCAAGCTCTCCGGCGGCAACCAGCAAAAAGTGGTGCTGAGCAAGTGGATGTTCTCCGATCCGGACGTCCTGATCCTGGATGAACCGACGCGGGGGATCGACGTCGGCGCCAAGTTCGAGATCTACACGATCATCGGCCAACTCGCAGCCGAAGGTAAGGCCGTCATTGTGATTTCCTCGGAACTTCCGGAGCTCCTGGGTATTTGCGACAGAATCTACACCCTGTCAGCAGGGCACATCACGGGCGAGGTTCCCATCGCCGAGGCCACCCAGGAAACCCTCATGCACTTCATGACCAAAGAGAAGGAATAGCGAACATGTCCGCCCTACGAGAATCCCTTGGCTTCCTCACAAGCCGCCTCCGCCAGGTTGGCATCTTCGTCGCCCTGATCCTGATCGTCCTGCTCTTCCAGGTCCTCACCAACGGCATCCTGCTGGAACCGCAAAACGTTTCCAACCTGGTGGTCCAGAACAGCTACATCCTGATCCTTGCCATCGGCATGGTGATGGTCATCATTGCCGGGCACATCGACCTCTCGGTGGGTTCTGTGGCCGGTTTCATTGGCGCCGTAGCCGGCGTCATGATCGTGCAGTGGGGCTGGCCGTGGTGGGCAGCCATCCCTGCGTGCTTGCTGGTGGGCGCACTCGTGGGAGCCTGGCAGGGCTACTGGATCGCCTACGTGGGAATTCCAGCGTTCATCGTCACCCTCGCCGGCATGCTGATCTTCCGCGGCCTGACCCTCATCACGCTGAAGAACCAGCAGATCACCCCCTTCCCCAACGAACTGCGTGCACTCGGTGGCGGCTTCCTGCCCGACATCTCCGGGGGCACCTCCGTGCTCGAATGGCTCACGGTGATCCTCGGTGTGGGCGGTACGGCGGCCATCCTGTTCCAGGCAATCAAGGAACGCCGAGTCCGCACAAAGTTCGCGTTGGAGAATGAACCGATGGCCTGGTTCGCCGTCAAGAACGGTTTCATCGCGGTACTGATGCTTATCATCACCTTCCTGCTTGCCAGCTACCGCGGCACGCCGATTGTGCTCGTGGTCCTGGCTGTGCTGGTCATCCTCTACTCGGCATTGATGAACAACAGCATCTTCGGCCGTCACACCTACGCAATCGGTGGCAACCTCCACGCAGCCGAACTCTCCGGCATCAAGACCAAAAGGGTGACGTTCCGCCTGTTTGTGAACATGGGTGTCCTGGCCGCCTTGGCCGGCCTCGTGTTCACCGCCCGCCTCAACTCGGCACAGCCGGCCGGCGGAACAGGCTTTGAACTGGACTCCATCGCCGCCGCCTTCATCGGTGGTGCAGCCGTCCAAGGCGGCATCGGCACGGTCGCCGGCGCCATGATCGGCGGCCTGATCATGGGCGTGCTCAACAACGGCATGTCCATCCTCGGCCTTGGAACGGACTACCAGCAGCTCATCAAGGGCCTGGTGCTCCTCCTCGCCGTCGGCTTCGACATCTTCAACAAGAACCGCTCGGGATCCGGTGGCGGCTCGTCGCTGACCAGGCGGTTCAAGTGGAAGACGACGCCCCCGGCCACCGAAACGGTGCCGAAGACCACAGCAGAGCCCGTGGGTGCCGACGCGAAGTAGCGCCTGGCAGCTCCAAACGGCCCGCATCCCGCCCTGTTTTGCACGGCGGGGTGCGGGCCGCATTGCCACCACCCGTGGCGACAACAGACAGCGACAACAGACAGCGACACGCAAAGCGACAACAGACAGTGAGGTTCGGATGTCTCCCGGTGTACCCCCTGCCAGGCCTCCTGTCATGGGTGATGTCGCCAAGCTGGCCGGTGTCTCCCATCAGACCGTTTCGCGGGTCTTGAACAACCACCCCAATGTCAGCGGCAAGACCAAAGAACGGGTGGAATCGGCGATTACGAGCTTGGGTTACCGGCGCAATACCGCTGCCCGGAGCTTGGTGACCCGGCGCTCCCGGACCATCGGCGTGCTGGCCTGTGAAACCAGCCAGTACGGGCCCGCCAACACGCTCTTGGGCGTGGAACAGGCTGGCCGGGAAGCCGGCTACTTCGTCAGTATCGCCAATCTGCGGGAAGTCACCGGCGAGAGCGTCAACAGCGCCATGGCCCATTTCCGGAACCAGTCCGTGGACGGGATAGTCATCCTTGTGCCACACCCGGACGTCCTTGCTGCCCTACGCGAAGTGTCCGTGCCGGTGCCGATGGTCGCCGTGGGCGCCGGCACCGGGAACGAGTTGACCGGAGCATCCCTGAATCAAAGGCTGGGAGCCCGCCTCGCGGTCGAACATCTGATTGGCCTGGGCCATGAGCGCATAGGGCACATTTCCGGACCACCCCACTGGATCGACGCCGCGGAGCGTGTCAAAGGTTGGCAAGAGGCACTCATCAACGCGGGGCTGGCGCCAGAGGTGTTACTTCAAGGTGACTGGGATGCCGCATCAGGGTATCGGGCCGGGCAGGAACTGGTCCGGCAGCAGCGGGTCACGGCAGTGTTCGTCGCTAACGACCAGATGGCTCTGGGCGTGCTCCGGGCCGTCCACGAATCGGGACTGCGGGTGCCGGAGAACATGAGTGTTGTGGGCTACGACGACCAGCCTGAGGCTGCCTTCTTCCTGCCTCCCTTGACCACCATCAGGCAGGATTTCGAACAGCTCGGCCGCCGGTGCATGGAAGCGTTGCTCCAACAGTTGGGCGGCGGAGGGGACTATCGGCAGCACATCGTGAGTCCCGGCCTGGTGATCCGTGCAACGGCCGCGGCCCCAGGTTCCAACCGCCTGGCCGGGCGCCCGGCCATCCCTGCTTCCGGTGCCCTCTAAACTAGGAACCATGACTTCCACCAGTTCCCCTGCACTTGACACTGCTGCCGCCCGTGCCCGCCTGCTAGAACTCATCAAAGAGCTCGCCGTGGTGCACGGAAAGGTCATCCTCTCCAGCGGCAAGGAAGCCGACTATTACATTGACCTCCGCCGGATCACCCTGCACCATGAGGCCTCCCGTTTGGTAGGGCAGGTCATGCTGGCAATGATCGACGACGCCGGCGTCCCCCTTGAGTGCGCGGGGGGATTGACCATGGGTGCTGACCCGGTGGGTACCGCTGTGATGCACGCTGCTGCCGACGCCGGCCGCGCCGTTGACGCATTCGTTGTCCGCAAGGCACAGAAGTCCTACGGGATGGGCCGGCAGGTTGAAGGTCCCTCGGTGGAAGGACGCAACGTGGTGGTCCTTGAAGACACCTCCACCACCGGGGGTTCCGCCCTGACCGCCGTCGAAGGCGTCCGTAAGGCCGGTGGCAACGTGGTGGCTGTCGCCGTCATTGTGGACCGCGATACCGGTGCAAAAGAGAAGATCGAGGCTGAGACCGGGGTGCCGTACTTGTTCGCTTTCGGCAAGGACGAGCTGGGACTCGACTGAGGCCGGATCGGGACTCCCAACGGGCTGGTCGCGGGACTGTAAGGCGGCCGCGCTGAAGCCTATGCTTGCTCCGTGGACCTTCAAGTAGGCAAACAGCCTGCAGAGCCGGAGGTGGAAAAAGGCCTCCCGCCACAGCGACCGGATACGCGTCCGGCCGTTGCTCCTTCGACGCCTCCGGGCGCACCTCCGGTCCCGCCGGTTGTGCCTGCGGGGGGCCGCCCTGACACCTCTGCTGACACCTCTGATGGACGGGACGACTGGGCGCGGATCCTGCCGTATGCCGCCCGCCTCAAGACGCTGTCCCGCCGCAGGTTCCTCGTTTCCGCAGGGGCTTCGGTAGCGCTCGCAGCGGACATGCTCTTCACCCGGCACGTCCAAGCCGAGCGCCGGACCACTAAAATCCTTCCGGTCCCGGACCCCTTCTCGGACCTGTACTTTCCGAACGCCAGCTGGTTCCTCTTTCCCGGTTTCAAAACCAGCTGGGAGGAGGCCCAGTGGATATTGAACTCACTGCGTCCCGCACTGCACCAGCGGGGCCGGATGGCCGCCGTCGGATATTCCAACCTGGGGTTGGACGTCGGCGAGATCGTCCGCGAACTCATCCTGCATGTGCGCGCCCTCAAGCTCCAGAAGCTGTATTTCTACGGCCACAGCTTCGGCGGGATGGTGGCCACACAGGTTGCAGCCAAGCTGCTGGAACTGTACGGCGTCCAGGTGCAGCTGATTGTCCTGGACTCCAGCCCCTTCAACCGGACCGACGTTCTGGACGAAAGCTGGTTCGACGGCGTGGTGTTCCTCTACGAGAACGGGGTTCGGATTCCCTCCGTGGTACGCGGCGGATACGAGCTGGGGGAGCGGGTGGCCCACAAGGACGAGCGAACGTGGCGGCAGATCCTGGACCAGACATTGGAGCAGCTCTCGCCGATCGCGCCGTCCAGTGTACTGATCCAAACGGAGTCGGCATACATCTACCATTTCGACGGCGTGCAATACGCCGGCAAGCTCGGCGGGGCCAAAATGGCGTTCCTCGGCAACCCCGCTGATGACACCGTGAACTACGAGTCTGCCCGTGCTGGCTGGAGCAAGGCGTTCGGTGCCAACATGGCCCTCCCTGTGCTCAGTACCCAAGGCGCCCGGCCCACCCATGCGAGCCCGCAGTGGAGCTCGGACATCTACCTTCCGTTGCTCGAACGCATCCAGAACGAACTTGAACCCTTGCCGCCCACCCCTGAGGAGCCGTCGTACAAGGAACCATCCGGAAAGGTGATCCGGCCGGCTTAGCCTTCCATGCAAAAAGTCACCCTCCCAAGGATTCCTGGGAGGGTGACTTTCTGATGTACCTGAAACAAGTAGCAATCGGTGCTCCGAGAACTGCCTGTCAGACCATATGAACGGTCTTGCCTAACTGAGCCAGGTCTTCACGGCGTCTTGGTGGGCGTCCACCCATTTCTTGGCAGCGGCCTCGGGCGTCATGCCGCCCTGGATGTCCGTGGCCACGGAGTTCTGGTCCGCGTTAGTCCACTGGAAGTTCTTGGCCAGCTTGGCCGCGGGCGATCCGCTGTCCTGGAACTTTTTGGAAACCACTTTGTTGAGCTTGTAGGTGGGGTAATCACAGGCCACCTTTTCGGCGTCCGTGTCACAGCCCGGGGTCCACGCCGGCAGATTGACCTTCTTGAGCGGTACCTCGGAGAGGAACCACTGTGGCTCATAGAAGTAGCCGAGCAGCGGCGTCTTATTCTGCTGTGCTGTCCGGAAGGACTGGATCAGGGCCGCCTCCGAACCGGAGAACACCACCTTGTAGTCAAGGTTCAGGTTCTTCACGAGGGCCTCGTCATTGGTGACGAAAGCGGGGTCACCGTCCAGGACCTGCCCCTTGCCGCCGGACTCGGAGGTTGCGAACAAGGAGGCGTACTTGTTCAGGTTCTTGCCGTCCAGGATGTCGGGGTACTTCTCCGCCATCCATGGTGGTACGTACCAGCCAATGTGGCCTTCGTTGCCGGTGGGGCCGTCGTCGACAGCCACTTTTTGATCAGTGATGTACTGCTTCACCAAGTCAGCGTGGCCCCAGTTTTCCATGACCACGTCCACCTCACCGGAGGCGAATCCCTGCCAGGAGATCTGCTCATTCAGGTCCTTCTGGACCACGGTGCAGCCAAGTTTGTTCTTTGCCACGTAGCTGTACACAGCGGCATTGGCCGTGTACCCCACCCAGGCGTTCATGGCGACATTGACAGTTCCGCAGGGCGTCTCGGAGGTCCCCCCGGCAGCATTCACCTGGTTCACCGAGGCGCTCCCGCAGCCTGCCAGGAGCAGGGCGGCAGCCGCGGCTCCGGCCATCGCCGGAAGGGTTCGTTTCAACAACAGTCCAGCTTTTTTCATTTGTTAGGTCTCCTTGTTGGGGGGAATTCCTAGATGTCCTCCGTGCCCTGGCGGGCGCAGGGCGGGTCATACGGTTAGGTTGTTCGGGTTCTGGTTGTGGGGATCTTCCGCACAGGAGTTGCTGCGGCGGCCTGGGTCATCCGGTCGAGCAGGATGCCGAGGAAGACGATGGCAACGCCTGCGGCGAGGCCCTTGCCGAAGAGCGCGCTTTGGACGAAGCCGGCGACGACGTCGTATCCGAGGCCACCTGCCCCGACGAGCGCACCGACCACCACCATGGCCAGGACGTAGATCAAGCCTTGGTTGGCGGCGAGGGCCAGAGTCTGCCTGGCCATCGGAAGTTGGACCTTGGTGATGACCTGCCACGGGGTGGAACCACTGGCGACGGCGGCTTCGACAACCGTGGGAGAGATTGCGGCGATGCCGTCAGCGGTGATCTTGATGGCGACAGGGGCGGCGTAGATGATGCCGGCGATGATCGCCGTGAAGCGGGTGGCGCCGAAGAGGCCCAGGAAGGGCACAAGATAGACAAAGGCCGGCATGGTCTGGCCAGCATCCAGCAGTGGCCGCATGATCTGGTCCACCCGCTCGGACCGGCCCATGGCGACACCGAAGATGATGCCCAGGACCATGACCACAGCGGTGGCCACCAAGGTGCCCGCCAGGGTGACCATGGAGTCGCTCCAGAGGCCGAGGTAGATGATCACGCCCAGGCATGCCGTGGTCAGGGCAGCGAGCTTCCAGCCGCCGAGTGCGTAGGCTGCCACGGCTATGACGGCCACGAGGATGTAAAAGGGAGTGTCCGTGAGCAGGGATTGGAACGGGTTGAGGATTCCGGTGGTGACGGCTTCCCGGAAGGACACAGTGAACAGGGAGAGGTTGGTCTGCATCCACTGGCTGGCTGCCGCTACGGTCTGAACGATCGCGGGGCCGATGTTCAGATCCTTGGGGAACGCGGCTGCCCACAGCATGGTCCGGGAAAGCTGCACCATGGCCAATGCCAGTACCAGGGTGATGCCAAGAAGGATGTATCTGGTCCTGCGGGAAACCCTGCGGTTCCGGGCCGCTGCCGGGTCTGCTCGGCGGCTGGCGGCGGTGGTGACCCGGTCCAGCACGATTGCGAGCAGGACGATTGAGAGCCCGGCGTTAACCGCGGTGCCGACGTCGAGCGACTGCAGGGCCCGTACCACCACTTGGCCAAGCCCGGGCGCTGCGATCAGCGCCGCGATGGTGACCATGGACAGGGCCGCCATGGTGCTCTGGTTTATTCCCATGACGATTGTCCTCCGGGCCATGGGAAGCTGCAGGGTAACCAGCCGCTGCAGGCCCGTGGTGCCCAGGGAGTCGGAAGCTTCGCGGGTGTTTTCCGGGATGGCGCGGATGCCGTGCGCTGTCAGGCGGATTACAGGTGGCGCAGCGTAGATCACGGTGGCGATGACGGCCGAGGCCGGTCCGATGAGGAAGACCAGTGCCAGCGGTGCCAGGTACACGAATGTCGGCAGGGTCTGCATGAAGTCCAACACCGGCGTGATCACCTTGGCCACCCGGCCGTAGACGCCGGCCAGGATGCCGAGTGGGATCCCGACCAGGAGGGTCAGCAAAACGGCCGTGAGGACCAGTGCGAACGTGTAGGTGGCTTCGAGGAAAAGGCCCTGGAGGCCGAAGAAAGTGAAGACCGCGACAGTAAGCAACGCGACGCGGGCGTTACCTGCTGCGAAGGCAGTCCAGCCCAGCAGGCCCACGGTTCCGAGCCAGCCGATTTCCGGCAGGCGCAGGCCTGTGGGACTCGCGGCAAAGGTGGTGATGAACACGTTGGCGACGGCGTCGACGGCGGCACGCAGGGGCGTGAAGACGTACAGGAAGACGGGGTTGTCCGCGCGGTTCGCCGCCACCCAGGCGTTGAACTGGTTCAGGGACCGGTGCAGGTCCGTCAGTTCGGAGGCGGGCAAGGTCAGGGTGGAGGTGCCATGCAGGACAAGGAATCCCACGAGCCAGGCGACGGCCGCACCTGCCAGCAGGATGGTGCGCTTGCCGGGCCGGCGACGCGGGGCGCGCGCCGGGGCGGGTTGGACGGTGGTGCGTTCTTGGACGAGCGTGGACATTAGGCCGCTGCTTCCACGGGCTGCAGCACCGACAGGATGCTGTCGCGGTCGATTTGGCCGGTGATCTTGCCGGCATCCTCCACGAGGACGGGGCAGGAGGAGCGCATCACGGCGGATATGGCATCCCGGATGACCGTCCTGGAACTAAGGACCGGCGCGTCTCCTGGCGTTCCGGGTGCGACGGGCCGGGTGATCCATTTCAGGGTCAGCACGTCCGCGCGCGGGACTTCGGAGACGAAGTCCTCGATGTACTTGTCCACCGGGGACCCAACGAGCTCATCTCCCGTGCCGCACTGGACCGTCTCACCGTTGCGCATGATGAGAATGCGGTCTCCGAGCTTGAGTGCCTCGGAGAGGTCGTGGGTCACGAAGACCATGGTCTTGCCCATCTCCTTGTGGAGCCGGATGACTTCCGCCTGCATGTCCCGGCGAATGAGCGGATCCAGGGCGGAGAAGGGTTCGTCGAAGAGGATGGTGTCCGGGTCACCGGCCAAGGCCCTACCTAGGCCGACGCGTTGCTGCATTCCACCGGACAACTGGTCCGGATAGTGCCGTTCGTAGCCTTTCAGGCCAACCAACTCGATGATTTCCCGCGCCCTGGCGTAACGTTCGTTCTTGGCTGCGCCCCGGATCTGCAGCCCGTAGGAGACGTTATCCAGCACGGTGCGGTGCGGGAGGAGACCGAAGTGCTGGAACACCATCGACATCTTCCTCCGGCGAAGTTCGCGCAGTTCGGCGATGCCTGCCTGCAGGACGTCCTTTCCGTCCACCAAGACCTCCCCCGAGGTGGGTTCAATCAGCCGCGTCAGGCAGCGGATCAGGGTGGATTTACCGGATCCTGAAAGCCCCATGACCACAAAGACTTCGCCCTTGGCGACGTCGAAGCTCAGGTTGCGGACTGCTGCCACGCATCCCGTGCGCGCCAGTAACTCCGCTGAGTTGAGGGCCGAGAGCTCTGGATTATTGGGGATCTTCTCGCCCCCGGGTCCGAAGACCTTCCAGAGGTTGCGCACTGAGATGTCGGGGCTGTTCATTGCTGTACTCCTGTGGAGGCTCGAACTGATGGCGGGGCGGGAACGGTGTATTGCCAGCTCGCCATCCTCTGTGTGGAAGACGGGGATCGGTGTGACGTGTCGGGACGGACGGCATCTCGGGAATAAATACCTTCAGCGGGCAGGCGATATGGAAGAGGTGAACCTCCTCCAACTAACGAGCTCAACCGGTCCTGCTGGTTGTGTCATCATCAACGCGGATCACCATACGGAACAGAGTGATCTATGCCACTCCCTTTGTCAAGGATTAAAACTGTACTAAGGAGCCCTTTGGCACCCCTTCCGCGCCCCATCTGGGGAAGCCCCTGCCGCCGCGTCGAAGTGAGGCCGGTGGAGCGCTTTTGTGACGTCATATAGGGGCGCTGAGCAGGCACCCCTTGCCCCGCCCCGGGGTCATCGTGATGCACAGGGGTGACTTTGGCCATATTCTGGCCGAGTGATTACACGCACTTTGAAGTCGGACCAACAGGGCAAACGGATCGACAGGCAGGCGCGCATTCTCCAAGCGGCATTGGATTTGCTGTCGCTTCACGGCATCTCAGGTGTCAATATGCGCGCGGTGGCCCGGGAAGCCGGCGTCGCCCTCGGCCTCGTGAATTATTACTTCGAGGACAAGATGAGCCTGATCCGTGCGGCCTTGCACCAGATTGACGAGCGCGATGCCAAGCTGGTCGCAACCGATCCGGCGTCGCCACCCGACGGGCAGCTCCAGAAGGCTCTTCGCCGCGTTGCGGACCCGGAATTCCTCACCACCGAGCACCTGTCCCTGCGTCTCCACCTCTGGGCACTCGCGCAGGCCCATGAAGAGTTTGCGCTGATTAATGCGGCGGCCTTCGAGAGGTACCTCGAAGGGCTCGCGACGCTGATTGGTAATGCCAAACCTGAACTTTCCAGTGATGAATGCAAGGTGCGGGCGAATGACATTGTTGTGGTGCAAAACGGGATGTGGCTGACTGCGCTCCTGGGCGTGGACCAGGCCTCCATCCAAAGAAGCATCGCCCGCACCGAGGAGATCGCCTTTGCTGCCTAGCGGCACACACGCGTAACGAACAAACTTTTCTGAACAGTTGTCCAGCAACACTATTGAACACTTGTCCAAATTGCTTTAGTGTTCATCGGTATGACCTGGACCACACCAGGGACGCCTTGCGGGTTCTCCGTCGCGTCACGGTGTACCGCCAGTTTCCGGAAGCAGGATCACCGCCCTTGGGGCGGAAGATCTGCGCCAGGCAGAAGGAGAGTTTGCAGCATGACAAAAAACAATTACGACTACGTCATCGTCGGTGGTGGAAGCGCGGGGTCGGTTCTCGCCAGCCGCCTGAGCGAGGGAGGCCACAGCAGCGTCCTTGTCCTGGAAGCCGGGCGGAGTGACTACCCCTGGGACCTGTTCATCCAGATGCCCGCCGCGCTCACCTTTCCCAGCGGGAATCCCTTGTACGACTGGCGCTACCAGTCGGACCCCGAGCCTCACATGGGCGGCCGGCGTGTGGCACACGCACGCGGCAAGGTACTGGGCGGCTCCAGCTCCATCAACGGCATGATTTTCCAGCGCGGTAACCCCCTGGACTACGAACGCTGGGGAGCAGACGCCGGGATGGAAACCTGGGACTTCGCGCATTGCTTGCCGTACTTCAACAGGATGGAAAACGCCACCGCCGCGGACCCGGACGATGAACTGCGCGGGCACTCCGGGCCCCTCGTGCTTGAACGCGGTCCGGCCACGAACCCCCTGTTCCAGGCCTTCTTTGGCGCCGCTCAGGAAGCCGGGTACCCGCTGACCGATGACGTCAACGGTTACCGCCAGGAAGGCTTCGCGGCATTTGACCGCAATGTCCATAAGGGTCAGCGGCTCTCAGCGTCCCGCGCGTACCTCCGGCCTAACTTCGGCCGGGACAACTTGACCGTCCTGACCCGGGCTCTGGTCACCAAGGTCAACTTCTCGGGCAACGTGGCAACCGGCGTCACGTACCGCCGTAACGGCAAGACCCATCACGTGAACGCAGGCGAAGTGATCCTCGCAGGCGGCGCCATCAACACACCACAGCTCCTCCAGCTCTCCGGCGTTGGAGACGCTACCCACCTGAACTCCTTGGGCATCAACTCCGTGGTCAACCTGCCCGGCGTCGGCGAGAACCTCCAAGACCACCTTGAGGTCTACATCCAGCACGCCTGCACCCAGCCGGTCTCCATGCAGCCCAACCTTGACCTGTGGCGCTACCCGCTGATCGGGCTCCAGTGGCTGCTGGGCCGGAAGGGACCAGCAGCTACCAACCACTTCGAGGGCGGCGGCTTCGTCCGCTCCAACGAGGATGTTGCGTACCCGAACCTGATGTTCCATTTCCTCCCGGTCGCAGTGCGCTACGACGGCCAGAAGGCCGACGCCAAACACGGCTACCAGGTGCACATCGGCCCCATGTACTCCGACGCCCGCGGCAGCCTCAAGATCAAGTCCACCGATCCCACAGTGCACCCATCCATGGTGTTCAACTATCTCTCAACGGACCAGGACCGCCGCGAATGGGTTGAGGCCGTTCGCGTGGCCCGTGACATCCTGGGCCAGTCCGCCATGGCCCCCTACAACGGCGGTGAGCTATCTCCGGGCCGGGCGGTGCAGACGGACGCAGAGATCCTCGACTGGGTTGCCCGCGACGCTGAAACAGCACTCCACCCGTCCTGCACAGCCAAGATGGGCCCCGATTCGGATCCGATGGCGGTAGTGAACCCGCTTGACATGACCGTGCACGGCACCACGGGCCTCCGCGTGGTGGACGCCTCCGCCATGCCGTACGTTACGAACGGCAACATCTACGCGCCCGTCATGATGCTCGCGGAAAAGGCTGCCGACCTGATCGCCGGCAAGGCACCTTTGGCGCCGCAGCACGCGGAGTTCTACCGGCACGGCGTCAGCCCGCTTGAGCGGAACGGCGATCCCGCCGCTGCGGCCAGGGGCAAGGAATGATGCATGGAAACACAACAAGGAGAGACAATGACTGCCACGGCTGAGCAAGTCCATCGTGCCGGGAAATCGGCAGATCCCGTCAAGGGCCTCTACATCGACGGAGCCTGGCAGCAGGCATCCGACGGCGGCACCACTTCCGTTCGGTGCCCGGCAGACGGCCAGGAAGTGGCGGTTGTCGCATCGTCCACGGCCGAGGATGCCAAGCGGGCAATCGCCAGTGCACGGGCAACGTTCGATAGTGGTCCGTGGCGCAGGCTCACAGATATCGAGCGCGGTATGGTGCTGCTTCGCGTGGCGGACCTGCTTGAGCGGGACAAGGCGGCCTACGCCCGGGCCGAGGCGCTCGACACCGGCAAACGCCTCGTCGAGGCCGAGTACGACATGGACGACATTGCTGCGTGTTTCCGCTACTACGGCAAAATCGCAGGCCTCGACGCCGGCCGGGTGATCGACACGGGCCGGCCCAACGCCATCAGCCGCGTGGTCTACGAGCCGCTCGGCGTCTGTGCCCTCATCGCACCTTGGAACTACCCGCTCCTGCAGGCTGCATGGAAGGTGGCGCCAGCACTCGTTGCCGGAAACTCGTTCGTTCTCAAGCCCAGCGAGCTCACGCCCTCGACTTCGATCCTGCTCATGGAAACCCTCGAAGAGGCAGGCGTCCCTGCCGGCGTCGCTAATCTGGTCACGGGACCAGGCTCGAGGGTGGGCGGCCCACTCAGCTCCGATCCGCGCGTCGACCTCGTCTCACTGACCGGAAGCCTGGCCACAGGCCAGACCATCATGGCCGCGGCCGCGGAGACAGTGAAGAGCGTCGCTTTCGAACTCGGCGGGAAGAACCCGAACGTCGTCTTCGCGGACGCGGACTGGGACGCCGCCGTCGACAACGCCCTGACTGCCGTTTTCCTGCACTCCGGGCAGGTCTGCTCGGCAGGGGCGCGGCTGGTCGTCGAGGAGTCGATTGCAGATCGCTTTGTGGCCGAGATCGTGGAACGGGCCAAAAAGATCCGGATGGGCGGGCCGTTCGATCCCGACGCCGAGACCGGGCCCCTCATATCGGCCAAGCACCGGGACCAGGTCCACGCCTACGTGCAGGCCGGGATCGCGGAAGGCGCCGAGCTCCTCTGTGGCGGCTACATCCCTGACGAGGGCCCGCTGGCGGACGGTTACTTCTACCCGCCCACCGTGCTCGGCAACTGCCGCTCCGGCATGAGCGTATTGCGCGAGGAGTCGTTCGGCCCGGTGCTGACCATCGAGACGTTCCGGACCGAGGATCAGGCCATCGAAATCGCCAACGATACGGAGTACGGCTTGGCCGGCGCCGTCTGGACATCGGACGCCTCGAAAGCGCAACGCGTGGCTGGCGCCCTCCGGCACGGGACCGTGTGGATCAACGACTACCACCCATACGTACCCCAGGCTGAGTGGGGCGGCTTCGGGAAGTCCGGGATCGGCCGTGAACTCGGCCGGGCGGGCCTCAACGAGTACCGCGAGGCAAAGCACATCTGGCAGAACATCCAGCCGGCGCCCAGCGGCTGGTTCGGCGCAGCTCCGGTTGTGAACGAAACAGGGCAGGGCACAACCAACTAAGCACCAGCAATGGCAAAGCGACCGGGCGGCCGCAAAGGTGCGGCGCCCGGTCGCTTGGTTCATCTGCGTCCAAAGCGGCCGCAAACCACCGCCATCGTGCTTTTCTGACTTAGGAGTTCCATTGACAGAACCCAGCAAGAGTGCCGATTCAAGCGGCATGGACCAGTTCGGTTATGCCCAGACCCTGGACCGAAGCATCGGCAAGTTCGCCAGCTTCGCCGCCGGAGTCAGCTACATCTCCATCCTTACGGGCGTTTTTCAACTGTTCTATTTCGGTTTCGCCATGGCTGGCCCGGCGTACGCCTGGTCATGGCCCATTGTCTTCGTCGGGCAGCTGATGGTGGCCTTGTGCTTCGCTGAACTGGCAGGGCGTTACCCCGTGGCAGGCTCGGTGTACAACTGGGCCAAAAGGCTATCCTCGGGAACTTTCGCCTGGCTTGCCGGGTGGCTGTTGTTGATTTCCTCAATTGTGGCCCTGGGCTCCGTGGCATTGGCCCTCCAGCTCACCCTGCCCCAGATCTGGTCTGGGTTCCAGATCATCGGCGACGGCACGGGTCCCGAGGACTTTGCCCTCAACGGGGTGTTGCTGGCGAGCATCATGATCGGCATCTCCACCCTCATCAACGCTTTCGGCGTGAAGCTCATGACCAAGATCAACAGCGTAGGCGTCTTCGTTGAACTTGTCGCCGCTGTGCTGCTTACCCTCGCACTCGCATGGCATATCGTCCGCGGACCCGGCGTTCTCTTCGAGACCAAGGGTTTTGGGGCGGGCCACCCCTTGGGCTTCTTCGGGGTGTTCATCATCGGTGCCATGGCATCGGGCTACGTGATGTACGGCTTTGACACCGCCAGCTCCCTCGGGGAAGAGACAAAGGACCCGAAGCGCACGGCACCCAAGGCCATCCTGCGGGCAGTCACAGCATCCTTTGTGCTGGGCGGACTGATCCTGCTCACGGGACTCCTCTCGGCCCCGAACCTGAACGATCCCAAGATAGCCTCTGCCGACGGCGGCCTGCAGTACCTGGTGCTCTCCGTGCTGGGCGGCCCCTTCGGCAAAGCGTTCCTGCTGTGCATCGTGGTGGCCGTCGTGGTTTGTACGCTGGCAGTCCACGCCGCCGCCATCCGCATGATGTTTGCGATGGCCCGGGACAACAACCTTCCGTTCAGCCGTCACTTGGGCAAGGTGCACCCCGTCCGGAAGACCCCAACGGTCGCCGCCGTCGTGATCGGAATCATCGCCGTCGTCCCGCTGATCGTGAACGTCTCCCAGCCCGCCATTTTCACCATCCTCTCCAGCATCAGCATTGTCCTGATTTACCTCTCCTACCTGCTGGTAACCGTCCCTATGCTTCGCAGGCGCCTGGCCAAAAAGTGGCCGCTGCCCAATGACGGCACCGAAGCGGGCTTCAGTTTGGGCAAGTGGGGACTGCCGGTGAACATCCTCGCGGTCCTGTGGGGCGCCGCCATGACACTGAACCTCATCTGGCCACGCCCGGAAATCTACAATTCCGTTCCGCCGTTCGAGTGGTACCTGCAGTGGGGCGGGGTTCTCTTTGTCGCTGCCGTCGCCCTCACCGGCGTCCTGATGTACCGGCTGAAGCTCCGGCACCAGACGGGTGTGCTCGCCGGGCATGCAGCCACATCCACGGCACCTCCGCAGCGGGCTTCCCTCGAGAGGGAACCGGTAACGCCCAGTAGCGTGAGGTAGGGGCCCGGTTCTAGCCGGTTCTAGCCGGTTCTAGGACCGGCCCGCGGTGTACGTGGACAGGAACTCGAACGTCTTGTCCCGCGCCTCGCGTGCCTCACTGAAATTGAGGTGGAACTGGTACTCATGCGGCAGTTCCGGCTGGTACGTTGCGGGCCAAAAAAGTTCCGTCACCGGAACACCAACATCCTTTAGCCGGTTGCTGTACGGCACAGACTGCAGCCGGGTGAGTCCGTCGCCGTTCCCGCCGCTGATGAACGTGGGCGGGAAATCGGGGGTCACAAAGTCAATGGTGGACATTGTGACCCCTGCATGGGCGGCGGACCAGTGCTTGGTTCCGGTGTAGGCCCACAGGGAAGTCTTGAAACCCCAGGCCACGATGCCCCTGAGGCGGGCCATGGCCCGCAGATCGTACACACCGCAATGCAGGATGGTGGCAGCAAGCTCCGACTTTTGAAGGGCAGGGTTGATCCCCATGAGGTCGGCGTACTCCGGGTTCACCGTGAGCGTGGTCATCTGGCTGGCCAGTTGCGCTCCGGCGGAATCCCCGGCGAGCACGATGCGGCTGGTGTCCACGTTCAGCTCCGCAGCGTGCGCCTTGATGTACGCCAACGCTTCGTTGATGTTCCGCACAGCGGCCGGATACGTGGACTCAGGCGCGATCGGGTAGCTCAGGCCAATGGTGGTGTATCCCTCGGCGGCCAGTATCCGGAGATAAGGATTGACGTCGCGCTGCGCCCCGGAGATCCACGCACCTCCATGAATCCACACAACCGTAGGAAGCGGCGAGGACGTACCTTGTGGGCTGAAGACATCGAATGTGGACCCCGGCCGATACACCACCCCCGGTTGGGTTTGCAGGGGAATGTTGGGAACGTAGGGCGTCATTTCATCGATGGTGGCTTGGGCTCCCCGTTCAAAAACCCTGCGGATCAGCAAGGCCGACGGCCAGGGAGTGGCAGCCAAGGCCAAGGCCAGGACCAACACCGCCAGAGTGGTTAGTTCAAGCTTCCGCAACGGTGCGAACCGTGCTGCCAAACGATTCTCGGCTCGTTGCTCCACACGCTTGTCGACCGATTGCAGCGGCCCCATGACACACTCCCCCCAATAGGCGTACCCCTGGACCTATGGTAGACGCCGGGCGCAGGCGCGCGGTCACATTTTCGCGTCAGCCGCAGGCCCACCGGCTCCAGACGCCAAGGCCTGAATTTCGACGGCGGTGAGGCCAGCCTCGCGCAGGAAGGCCCGGGCATCACCGAACTCCCGCGCGAACCCGGTGAGGAAATGCCGCATGGCGGCCTCGGGACTTTGCAGGATCATGAGGTCGGGGCTGAAATACTCCGGTCTGGAGTTCGGGACGTGGAGGTGCCACGTCTCGGCCATGTCGTGAAGCAGGCCCGGCAGGTTGGCAGTTGTGGCTGAGTAGTCGGCCACGATGCTGTCCGGACTCGCACCACCTGCGAGCAGCGCCACGGCCGACACAACCCCGGTCCGGTCCTTGCCCAAAGAACAATGAACCAGTGTCCGCATACCGTTGGCGGCAGGACGGAGGGCATCGGCTACCCACTCCGGACGCAACCGGATCCAACCCAGATACAGCTCGCCCAGGTCCTCGGCAGTTTCCACCGCTTGCAGCGAACCGGCTATCGCGTTCGGGTCCAACGGGTTATGGAAAAGCTCGACGGCGGCCGGCCCCTCAGGAAGCAGCCACGGGACCAAGCCAGCTTCAAGGTCGCTTCGCAGGTCCACGATGGTTTGGATGCCATGCTGGGCAAGAAATTCCGCCGTAGCCGTGGCATCCAAATTGAAGGGCTGGCTGCCTCTGAGGATCCGGCCGCCAGGGAGGGGCCGCAGGTTCAGCACAGCCATGGTTGTTGTCCTCTTAGATCTGGCTCTTGAGGTCCGCCACGGAGTTCAGGATCTGGTTGGGCCTGAACGGGAAGGACACTATTTCTTCGCGCTGGGTGATGCCGCTGAGCACCAGGACCGTGTGGAGCCCGGCTTCCATTCCTGCCACGATGTCCGTGTCCATGCGGTCCCCGATCATGGCCGTGGTCTCGGAGTGCGCATCGATCTGGTTCATGGCGGAACGGAACATCATGGGATTCGGCTTGCCCACGATGTACGGTTCGCGGCCGGTGGCCTTGGTGATCATGGCGGCAATGGCGCCCGTTGCGGGCATGGGACCGTCTTTGGAAGGGCCGGTGGCGTCCGGATTGGTGGCAATGAAGCGGGCACCGGCCAGGATGTGACGGACGGCCATGGTGATCGCTTCGAAAGAGTAGGTCCGGGTTTCGCCCAGCACCACAAAATCGGGGTCGGTGTCCGTGAGGATGAACCCCGCCTCGTGCAGGGCCGTGGTGAGGCCGGCTTCGCCGATCGTGTACGCGCGGTTCCCGGAGTCCGAGGACTGAACCTGGTCCTTCAGGAACTGGGCAGTGGCCAGCGCGGATGTCCAGATGTTCTCCTCGGGAACTTCCAAGCCGGAGGCACGGAGCCTGGCGGCGAGGTCGCGCGGGGTGAAGATCGAGTTGTTGGTCAGCACAAGGAAGCGCTTGGAGGTGTCCACCCAGCGCTGGATGAGCTCGGACGCGCCGGGAATGGCCTGGTTCTCGTGGACAAGGACGCCGTCCATATCCGTGAGCCAGCATTCGATGTCATGGCCGTTCCGGTAGATCGATGTGGACGGGTGGGGCCTGGTTTCTTCTGCCATGTTTGCCTCCGGGTGGGGTTGGTCATGCACTGCGTCCCAGTCTTTCATTATTCGGTCGGCGCCACATCCCGGTCCTTCATGGGTTTCCAAGGGTGCGGGCACCGGCCGGCCCGCTTGGCGCGGCTAAAGTTGAGGGGTGACTGACCTTCCCTCCACCGAAGACCTGCCCATTCCTGCCGGCTCACCGGAAGTACCCCCAGCGGAAGGCGAGGCAGAGGCCAAGGCGGAGGTCGGCGTCGGGCCTTGGGAAGGTGAGTGGCCTGACGGTGAGCATTGGGACCCTGACCTCCTTCGCGACGGCGATCGACGGAACGTGGTGGATCAATACCGCTACTGGAAGCACGATGCGATTGTTGCCGATCTCGATTCCAAGCGCCACGAATTCCACATCGCCATCGAAAACTGGCAACACGACCTCAACATCGGCACCGTGGTCCGGACCGCCAACGCCTTTCTTGCCAAGGAAGTACACATCATCGGTCGACGGCGGTGGAACCGTCGCGGCGCCATGGTCACCGATCGCTATCAGCACGTTCGGCACCACCCCACGGTGGAGGATTTTGTCCAGTGGGCGCAGGGTGAGGGGCTCGCGGTGATTGGCATCGACATCTTCCCCGACTCTGTGCCCTTGGAGACCTACGACCTTCCCAAGAAGTGCGTTCTGGTGTTCGGCCAGGAAGGACCGGGCCTTACCCCGGAGGTGCACGAGGCCGCCGTCGCGACCCTGTCGATTGAGCAGTTCGGTTCCACGCGCTCCATGAATGCGGCCTCGGCCGCTGCGATCGCGATGCATGCGTGGGTGCGGCGGCACGTCTTCGAACAACACGTCTAGCCTCCCCGCGAGGTGGCAACCCGGCGGAAGTGTTAAGAGCCCGCGTGACCGGAAACACGGCGTCCTGACGGATATCGCTAGGATGGTGCTAGCCGTAAGCGGTCTACTCCAGGGTTACCAACCCACAGACGAATTCAGCATAGGAGTCACCATGCCCATTGCAACCCCAGAGATTTACTCCGAGATGATCGACCGCGCGAAGGCTGGCGGATTCGCTTTCCCCGCGGTCAACGTGACGTCGTCGCAGACTCTGAATGCTGCGATCCGCGGTTTCGCCGAGGCAGAATCCGATGGCATTATCCAGGTTTCCACTGGTGGTGCCGCGTACTGGTCCGGGGCTTCGGTCAAGGACATGGTGGTCGGTTCGCTCGGCTTCGCTGCGTTCGCCCGCGAGGTGGCGAAGAGCTACAACGTGAACATTGCCCTGCACACGGACCACTGCCCGCAGGACAAGTTGGCGGACTTCGTTCTTCCCCTGCTCGCTGCCTCCGAGGAAGCGGTGAAGGCCGGTAAGGACCCGATCTTCAACTCGCACATGTGGGACGGTTCGCACGAGAGCCTTTCGGAGAACCTGCGGATCGGCCGGGAACTGCTGGAGCGCGCAGCTGCCGCGAAGATCATCCTCGAGGTCGAAATCGGCACCGTCGGTGGTGAGGAAGACGGTGTTGAGAACGAAATCAACGAGAAGCTCTACACCACCACCGAAGACGCCCTCGCCACGATCGAGGCCCTGGGTGCGGGCGAGAACGGCCGCTACCTCACCGCCCTGACGTTCGGTAATGTGCACGGTGTGTACAAGCCGGGCGGCGTGAAGCTCCGCCCGGAGCTGCTTAAGCAGATCCAGTCCGAGGTTGGTGCGAAGATCGGTAAGGAAAACCCGTTCGACCTCGTGTTCCACGGCGGTTCGGGCTCCTCGGAACAGGAAATCGCTGACGCTGTTTCCTATGGTGTGATCAAGATGAACATCGACACTGACACCCAGTACGCGTTCACCCGCCCGGTGGCGGGCCACATGTTCTCCAATTACGACGGCGTCCTGAAGATCGACGGCGAAATGGGTAACAAGAAGACTTACGATCCCCGCGTTTGGGGCGCTTCCGCTGAAGCCGGCATGGCCGCGCGCATCGTCGAAGCCGCACAGCAGCTCGGCTCAGTAGGCAAGACCTTCTAATGTCCGACGAATTCCGCAAGAACCTCATGGGGCCAGAGCCCACGCTCTTGCCCGCCGAAACCGAGATCTACCAGCACCTGGCCCTCGGCAAGGAAGCGCTGGATCTCGTGGCGCAGAACCCCACGTCGTCACTTTTGTGGGCCATCCTCGCTGAGGAAGCCTGGGCCGAGGGCAGGACCATCGAGTCCTACGCTTTTGCCCGGGTTGGCTACCACCGCGGCCTGGATTCTCTTCGCCGCAACGGTTGGCGCGGCGTCGGACCCATCCCGTGGGAGCACGAGCCCAACCAGGGTTTCCTGCGGTCGCTCTACGCGCTGGGTCGTGCGGCGTCTGCCATTGGCGAGGCTGAGGAGCCGGAGCGGATCGAGAAGTTCCTGAACGACTCCGACCCCAAGGCCAAGGCAGCGATCGAAGCCAGCTAAAGCCTCAACAAACAACGACGGCGGCCCCCACCGAAAGGCGAGGGCCGTCGTCGTCGTTTGCGTTGCGGGGCCCGATCTGCAGGCAACCGAGCGGGTTGAGCGTGCAGAGCAGGCCCCACAACGGGAGGGAGCTAAGCTGCCTTGCGGGGGATTCCCGTGCGGGCCATGGCTTCGGCGTAGGCGCCGTGGATGGCGTCGAGGTATTCCTGCTGGCGGGCCGGGGTGCCTGCGAAGGAGCGGCCACCGAGCGAACGGACCTTGAAGGTCTTGAAGCCGCGGCGGGCAATGCTGGCCGGGGCAGCCTTCATGAGCTGATCGGCAAGGCGGTGTGCCTCATTGCCGTGTGCCACCAGGGCAGAGGTACGCGGGAGGAGCTGGAGCAGGCGAAGCAAAGGCTTGAGGCCTTCGGTGATGTTGGCAGGGGTGAGCTTGCCGGGTTCCTCGTTGGGTTCGATCCACGGGTAAGCGTTCCACGGCATCATCAGCTTGGGACGGAGCCCCAGCTGCCACTGCATGCCGAGCATGCGGGTGTTTGCTTCCTCGTCACCGGGGGTGATGAAGCCCTCGCCGGTGTTGGTGCGCTGGTTGGAGAAAAGGCTCACGATGCGGCAGTCATCAATGCTGTGGGCGGGGTCGATGTAAAGGACCTCGCTGCCTGGCTTCTGTTCCTTGATGGAATCGCACAGCGCGTTGACCTCGGCGATGTGGGGTTCGTAACGGCGGTTCCAGAGGAGTTCTTCGGGTGATTCAGTCGCCAGATCTTGCATCAGTGGTTTGGTCTCCTAGGTGTTACAGCGCACCGTTCCAAGGTGCCACGGGCATGCCGCGGCCGAACCTCAAAGGATGCTGTGGGGGGCTAACTAACCTTACCGGACTATGGGCGTCAATGGGTCCTAGTCCGGCGCGCCCCCAAATGCGACGCGGCGTGTTGCGATCAAAAAGTGCCGCAGATCTCGACGGCGGTCCTCGGCTTCCGGCAATGTGCTGGTAGCGAGAGAGAAGAGTCACCTGCTGCCGCAATCGCCGCGCTGTGGACCTCGGTTCGGATTTAGCCGACGCCGGCGTCGCCATGGGCAAAATGTTCGGCGCCAATTCCCTGGTGTTAAGAAAGAAAGCGGTGGCTCCTGTACCAACATTCCGTAACAAACTTCGCCCAACGGTCCAGAAATTGACCTTGACGCGGCGCTTGACGAAAGGTATTCGGGGCCCATCGGCTAAACTTGGGTGGTAAGAGCCCCGAAACTCTTGCGTATGCCGCGCCTTGCGGCAGGCAGCCCAGGTAAGTGTCGGGGCATTCTCATGTACGGCGTCGAGTCCTGGCCATCCGGCTGGGTCTCGCCCGAAAGAATGGGGGAGGATCCCATGCCCGCTATCGTGATCGTCGGAGCCCAATGGGGCGACGAAGGCAAAGGCAAAGCAACTGATTTGCTCGGTGGCCGCGTTGACTACGTGGTCAAGCCCAACGGCGGTAACAACGCCGGGCACACCGTGGTTGTTGGCGGTGAGAAGTATGAGCTGAAGCTCCTTCCCGCGGGCATCCTGAGCCCGAACGCAATTCCCATTATTGGCAACGGCTGCGTGGTCAACCTCGAGGCACTCTTCCAGGAGATTGACGGCTTGATTGCCCGTGGCGCGGACACTTCCCGGCTGCGCGTCTCGGCCAACGCCCACTTGGTGGCGCCGTACCACCAAGTCCTGGACAAAGTTACTGAACGCTTCCTCGGCAGCCGTGCCATTGGAACCACTGGCCGCGGAATCGGCCCGGCGTACATGGACAAGGTGGCCCGCTTGGGCGTCCGGGTGCAGGACGTTTTCGACGAGTCGATCCTCCGCCAGAAAGTGGAAGGTTCGCTGCGCCAGAAGAACGAGCTCCTGGTCAAGGTTTATAACCGACGCAGCGTTGTGGTGGACGAGATTGTGGAGTACTTCCTGTCCTTCGCCGAGCGCCTGCGCCCGCTGGTTATCGACAGCACGCTCGTCCTCAACAACGCCCTGGATGAGGGCAAGGTTGTGCTCATGGAAGGCGGGCAGGCCACGTTCCTGGACGTTGACCACGGCACCTACCCGTTTGTCACGTCCTCCAACCCCACCGCCGGCGGCGCGTCCGTTGGCTCGGGCATTGGGCCCACCCGAATTTCCCGGTCAATCGGCATCATCAAGGCGTACACCACGCGCGTCGGCGCCGGTCCGTTCCCCACTGAGTTGTTCGACGAGATGGGCGTGTACCTGCAGAAGACGGGTGGCGAGTTTGGTGTCAACACGGGCCGTCCTCGCCGCTGCGGTTGGTACGACGCCGTCCTGGCCCGCCATGCTTCCCGCGTCAACGGTTTCACGGACTACTTCGTCACTAAGCTCGATGTCCTGACCGGCATCGAACAGATCCCGGTCTGCGTTGCGTACGACGTCGACGGCGTCCGCCACGACGAAATGCCCATGACACAGACCGAGTTCCACCACGCGGTGCCCATCTACGAGTACTTCGACGGCTGGACCGAGGACATCACCGGCGCACGAACCCTGGATGACCTCCCGGAAAATGCCCGCAACTACGTGCTGGCGCTCGAAAAGCTCTCCGGCACGCGCTTCTCGGCCATCGGAGTCGGCCCAGACCGTGACCAGACAATCGTCGTCCACGACCTGATCAACGACTAAGTTCCACGGAACTGCGCTTCGAATAGACACGGTCGACAAAGAGACACTGACGACGACGGCGGGTCACTTGGGTTCTTCACGGAACCGCAGGTGACCCGTCGTCGTCGTTAACGCATTGCCCCTGCAGGCTGGGACTAAATTCGCGGTGGGCGCGGTTACGCCATGTGGAGCCGGGGCGGAAGTGCGCCCGCTAGCTGTGATGACGACCGAAACGAGACAGATGATGACAGAGACTACTGAGGGCGTCGGGTTCCGCTCCCGTCGCGGACCCATACTTATAGCTTTGATGCTTTCCACA
Source organism: Arthrobacter sp. SIMBA_036 (assembly GCF_046535135.1). NCBI lineage: Bacteria > Bacillati > Actinomycetota > Actinomycetes > Micrococcales > Micrococcaceae > Arthrobacter > Arthrobacter sp. SIMBA_036. The sequence goes on along the minus strand of NZ_JAWRXG010000005.1, from coordinate 40,156 downwards.
GGCCTGGTGGCGATCGATTCCACCATTGTTGCCACCGCGGTGCCGTCGATTGTGACGGACATTGGCGGCTTCACCTCTTTCCCCTGGCTTTTCTCCGCGTATCTCTTGGCCCAGGCAGTCTCGGTGCCCGTGTATGCCAAGCTTTCCGACGTCGTGGGCCGCAAGCCGATCATCCTCAGCGGAATCGGCCTTTTCCTGCTCGGTTCCATTCTTTGTGGAATGGCCTGGAGCATGCCGGCGCTGATCGCTTTCCGGGTTTTGCAGGGCCTGGGTGCGGGTGCTGTGCAGCCTGTTGCGATCACTATCGCGGGCGATATCTACACCCTTGCCGAGCGAGCCAAGGTGCAAGGCTACCTTGCCAGTGTGTGGGCGGTTTCTTCCGTTGTGGGGCCCACGCTTGGTGGCGTCTTCTCATCGCTGGGGATATGGCGCTGGATTTTCTTCATCAATATTCCACTGTGCCTGCTAGCGGGTTGGATGCTTCTGCGGACCTTCCACGAGAGCATCGAGCGCACCAAGCACCGCGTTGATTACCTCGGAGCCGCGCTACTCACGGTTTCGCTGAGCCTTCTCATCCTTGGAGCGCTTGAGGGCGGCCAGGCGTGGGCGTGGAATTCCTCCATCAGCATCGCTGTCTTTGCCGTTGGAGCGTTGTTGTTCGCAGCATTCGTCCTCGTGGAGAGGAAGGCCGCGGAGCCGGTCCTCCCGCCATGGGTCCTCTCCCGCAGGTTGCTGGCGACGACGGCGATGATCTCGTTCGGTGTAGGTGCCGTCATGCTCGGCCTCACCTCGTATGTTCCCACCTTCCTTGAAGGGGCGCTGTCCACCTCGCCGATCCTAGCCGGGCTGGCACTGGCGGCTTTGACGCTCGGCTGGCCTATCAGCGCTTCCCAGGCCGGCAGGTTCTATCTCCGGATCGGATTCCGCAAAACCGCACTGATTGGAGTTTCCATTACGGTCATTGGTGCGGCCATCCTTGCGCTGACCGCTCCAACGCCCAACGTGCTGCTGGTGGCGGCCGCATGCTTCGTCGTCGGACTTGGACTTGGGCTGGTGGCCACGCCGAGCCTCATCGCGGCCCAATCAAGCGTCGAGTGGAACGAACGCGGGGTGGTGACCGGTACTAACCTGTTCGCGCGATCCATCGGCAGTTCCATTGGCGTGGCCGTTTTCGGCGCCGTGGCCAACGCCATCTATGCAGGACATCCCGGTGCTTCGGACGCGCACACAACCGTCTCGGCGTCGTCGGCCGTGTTCATGGCTGTGCTCGTGTGCGCCGTGCTGACCGTTATCGCGGTCATCGCCATGCCGGGCGCCCAGGGCGAGTCGGTGGCGACCAAGACACCGGCGCAGGCTGGCGCCGGCTCGGCGGAAGGCTAGTCGGCACCGCTGGCGCCCACTGGGCACCGGACACTGGGCACTGGCAAGGAACAGGAGTAGGATAGTTAGCGGAGCTAATTAGCAGTGCTAACTATTATGCAAAGCCCGGGAGGCGCCTTCCAGTGACTGCACCCAGTCAAGCGAGCGACACGACAGACCAAAAGCCAGACGCGATTCCGGCCGACGCCCTTGCCATTGAGCTTCGAACTGCCGTGATGCGGACATCGCGGCGACTTCGCATCGAAGCAACCGGGGACGTCATTACTCCTGGGCAGTACACCGTTCTGGCCCATCTCAGTTCAGGCCCGCAGACCTTACGGGAGCTGGCCGAGCGCGAGCATGTACAGGCACCCTCGATGACCAGGATCGTCAATGCCCTCGGTGATCAAGGGTTCATTGAACGGCAAGCCCATCCCGGGGATGGCCGGCAGGTGTGGATCAGTATCACGCCCGCAGGGGAGGAAGTCCTCGTCGAAGCCCGCAGCCAGCGGACCGCGTGGTTGGCCCGGCGCGTCGCAGGACTGAGTGAAGAGGACCGTGCAACGCTGAGCCGCGCCGCGCGCATCATGCAGGAAATGAGCGCCCAATGAGCGCCATGTTCCGTGCGCTTGAGAATCCCAACTACCGGGTGTGGGCTGGTGGTGCCTTGGTCTCGAATGTCGGTACCTGGATGCAGCGCGTCGCCCAGGACTGGTTGGTCCTGACGGTCCTCACCAACCACTCCGGAACCGCCGTTGGCGTCACCACGTCCCTGCAGTTCCTTCCCATGCTGCTTTTAGGCCCGTATGCCGGTGTCCTCGCCGACCGTTACCGCAAGCGCAGGATTTTGTTCTGGACGCAGACCGCCATGGGCGTCTGTGGGCTGATCGTAGGACTGCTGGTGGTCACTGGCGCCGCCCAGTTGTGGCAGGTCTATGCCGCGGCGCTGGCGCTGGGAATTGCGGCGGCGGTGGATGGCCCGGCCCGGCAGGCATTCGTCTCTGAACTGGTTGGACCAGACAATATCTCCAACGCCGTGGCCCTGAACTCAGCCTCCTTCAACAGCGCCCGGCTTACGGGCCCGGCCATCGCGGGTGTGCTCATCGCGTGGATCGGTACGGGCCCGGTGTTCTTGCTCAACGCTGCCAGCTTCGTCGCCGTCATTATTTCCCTCGCACGGGTCAAGACTGCCCAGCTTCAGCCCACGGCTCCGGTGGTTCGTGGCAAGCATCAGGTGGTGGAGGGCCTACAGTACGTCCGGCAACGTCCAGACTTAGTACTCATCCTCTTCATGGTGGGGATACTGGGTGCCTTTGGCATGAACTTCACGGTCACGAACTCGCTGATGTCCACCGCCGTCTTCGGTGTGGGACCTGAACAGTTTGGCCTTCTTGGCTCCATCATGGCTGTGGGGACGCTTGCCGGTGCCCTGCTTGCTGCCCGACGCTCCGGTCCCCGCCTGCGGTTCATGCTCGGTGGCGCTTTGACTCTGGGCATCTTTACCCTGTTCTCCAGCATCTCGCCGGCATTTTGGGTCTACGCCGTGGTGCTGATCCCTGTTGGGCTCGCTTCGATCACTTTCCTGAACAGTTGCAACACCACCATCCAATTGTCCGTCGAGCCACAATTCCGCGGACGTGTCCTGGCCCTCTATCTCGCTATCCTGCAAGGAGGGACCGCCATTGGTGCTCCACTGATGGGCTGGATCGGCACCGAGTTTGGAGCTCGCTGGGCTGTGGCCGCCGGGGGTGCTGTGGTACTGATGACCGGCGTCGCGGCAGTCGTCATGGTGGGGCGGCGTAGCCAAGCGACAATCCGTGAGCAGGTTCGCACGTCTTGGCGCCGGGCGCGCGCAACGTAGCTGGCCCAGGAGGGAAGCGTCGACGGCGGCAGGCCGCCTTGGGCTTTTGAGTTACCCGGGCGAGCTGCCGCCGTCGTTATTGCTGGTCGGGGGACCGGCAGGCGTTAGGTGGCCAGGAACTTCAACAGGATCTCGTTGATTTCTGCCCCGTGCGTCCACAGCATTCCGTGCGGTGCGTCGTCGATCTCGACGTACTCGGCGGAGGGAAGGCGCTTGGTGAACTCGCGGCCTGTGGAGTCGATGGGCAGGATTCGGTCGCCCGTTCCATGGACGATCAACGCCGGGACCGTGACCTTCTCGATGTCTGCACGGAAATCGGTCAACCAGGTGTCAACCACTGCGAACGATGCGTACCAGGACGAGCCGGCAGCGACGTTCCAAGAGTTGCGGAGGGCTTCCTCGCTGAGGCGGTTTCCGAGGAAGTTGTCGGTGTTGTAGAAGTCTTTGTAGAAGTTGGTGAACCAAGCGTACCGGTCCTCGATGGCGGCGTTACGGATGCCATCAAACACTGAGGATGGGACGCCCGCGGGGTTGTCCTCGGTCTGCAAAAGGAACGGCTCCAAAGATGCCAGGAACACTGCCTTGGCAACGCGGGCCTCGCCGTACGTACCGATGTAGCGTCCAACCTCGCCAGTGCCCATGGAGAAGCCAACCAATACGGCGTTCTGAAGGTCCAGTGTTTCCATGACGGTGTTGAGATCCGCTGCGAATGTGTCGTACTCGTAGCCGGTGGTGGGCTTACTGGATTTCCCGAAGCCGCGGCGATCGTAGGTGATGACGCGGTAGCCCGCGTTCAAGAGGGCTGCGGTTTGCTTCTCCCACGAAGCGCCGTCCAGGGGATAGCCATGGATCAGCACTACTGGCTGGCCTGTGCCGTGGTCCTCGTAGTAGAGCTCGATGTCCGTGGTGTTTTCAGTTCCGACTTTGATGAAGCCCATGATTCTGTTCCCTTTTCTCGAGATGGAGAACGATCGTTCTCACTCTGATCCATATCCTATAGAACGAGCGTTCTCAGTTCAAGTAGTATGGGTGCATGGATATTTCCGAGGTCCGCGCGCGCATTGTCGCGACGGCGGACGAGCTCTACAACGCCAAGGGCATCCAGTCCGTGGGGATGGACGAGTTGCGCACGGCGGCGGGGGTTTCGCTCAAGAAGCTGTACCAGGAATTTCCATCGAAAAGCAGTATCGTCATGGCCGTCCTTGAGCGGCGACATCAGTCCTGGACAGAGGGACTGGACGCCCGGGTGCGGTTGGCAGCGGATCCGCGCGCCAGGTTACTGGCCATCTTCGATTACCTCGCGGGATGGTTCTGCGACGATTCATTCCGTGGCTGCGGGTTCATCAATAGTTTCGCCGAGCTCGGTGCCATCAGCCCGGAAGTGGCCGAATATGCCCGCGAGCACAAGGAATCGTTTCAGCATTACGTGGCGCATTTAGTGGGGGATGCAGGCGGCCCGGCGTACTTGGCCCCACAGCTTTCCATCCTCGCTGAAGGAGCGCAAACCACGGCGGCCATCGCAGGAACCGCGGATGCCGCCGGACAGGCCAGGGAGGCAGCCGTGGTTCTCATCGACGCGGCTTTGGGCAAGGAAGCTGCGGCTGCCCCTTGAGCCCCAGCCGTGCCAGACTGGACGCATGCCTCCCCGTTCCGTGAGCCCGCGTCCAGAGTCCGCCGCCGTCGATAGCAGCTGCGCGGTCCCTCCCCGCGCGCAGGCCCGCCATATCGCGATGCGGCTCGACGACGCCTGGCTGGGTCTGCAGACGCGCTTGGCCATCCGTCGGGGCCGGGTGGAGACCGTCATCCCTTATACCGGTTATGGCAGCACCACCTGGGTGCGGGTGTTGGCACGCGTCGTCCGCAGCGACCCAAGGGACGCCGCCGGACACGCCAAACCGCTCCAAGAGAGCATGCGGGGTTGGCGCAACTTCACCAGTGCCCCGGTGGCACATGCGGCTGTGCAGGTAGGCATCGCAGGCGCGGTCCATGAGGTCGTAGCGGATCGCGGTGGCGTCGTTGATGCAATTATTCCGGTAACCCTCGACGCCGGTTGGCACACCATCAGCCTTCAATCCGGCGCCTCCACCATGGTGGAGGCGCCCGTGGAGATTGTGGCCGACGACGCCGACTTCGGCGTGGTTTCCGACATTGACGACACCGTCATGGTGACCGCGTTGCCCCGCCCGTTCCTGGCGGCGTGGAACACGTTTGTCCTCAACGAACATGCCAGGACCGCAACCCCTGGCATGGCCGTCCTCTACGAACGGATCGCCCGCACGGCTCCTTCGGCTCCGGTGCTCTACCTGTCCACCGGAGCTTGGAACGTGGCCCCCACGCTCTCCCGGTTCCTGTCCCGCAACCTCTACCCTGCGGGCCCCAAGCTCCTCACCGATTGGGGTCCCACGCCCGATCGCTGGTTCCGCAGCGGGCAAGAGCACAAAAGGTCTTCCTTGGAGCGCCTTGCCACGGAGTTTCCCAACATCAAGTGGCTGCTGGTGGGTGACGATGGCCAACATGATGAGGCCATCTATTCCGAGTTCGCGCAGCGCCATCCGGAAAATGTGCGGGCCATCGCCATCCGCCAGCTCTCCGCCAGCGAAGCAGTGCTCGCCGGCGGGCGGTCAAAATCGGGGGGACAGCCCACCCCGGGAGTTCCCTGGATCTATGCTCCCGACGGCGCCGGCATGTCCGCCCAGCTCGAGCAGCTGGGGATCATTAAGAGCGAGGTTCGCTCTGCGGATGAACCGGAAGCGGGCGATGTGGAGGTGTGATTCCTCCGTTGCCCTCGCGTTTAGGACTGACTCATTACGTCCACGGATCTCGCGACTCCCACCGAACCCCTCTTGACCAAGTGCGCCACCAGCTCCGGCCTGGGGGCGCTGGCCTTCCGGCCCTCGATGTGTCGGATCAATGCCGCGGCCGCCGCGGCTCCCATGTCGTAGGCAGGCTGGGAAATAACGGTCAGTGGTGGAGTGGTGAGCCGGGTCCAGGCGAAATCGTCATACATGAGGAATGACACGTCCTTGGGGATGGAAAGGCCGGCCTCCTGGATGGCTTCCACCACACCAAGGGCAATCAAGCCGTCAGAGGCGATGATGGCGGTAGCTGCCTCCGGGCCCCGCAGGAGTTCTGAGGTGATCTCCTTGACTGACGCCGAACCGCCGGCATTGAGCCGCACCAGGTCCGCAGGGTGAGTAAGCCCCGCTTCCTCGAAGGCGCGGCGGATCCCGTCCAGGCGGTCCGAGATCTGGGAGGAGTCGAGCGTCATTCCGGCCTCGTATGGACCTTCTGCGCGGATTGTTGAGACAAAGGCGATCCGCCGATGCCCTTCCTCGATCAGGTATTTGGCCGACTCGTAAGAGATGGTGGACATGTCCACGGCAAATGTCTCAACATCGAGGCCTTCGGCGGCGCGGTCCAGCAATACGAGCGGACGGCCGGAATCGCTCACCTGTTTCAGGTGGGCCGTCTCTACCGAGGACGCCGGTGCGACAATGAGTCCGTCTACCCGCTTGTCGAGGAGTACCCGGACCGCGTCCACCTCCGCGGCCTGTTCTTCATCCGTGTTGATAAGAATGACGTTGTAGCCACTCGCCTTTGCGGTATCCGTTATTCCCCTGGTGGCGAGGCCAAAGTGGGGGTTCTCGATATCGCCCACCACCACGCCTATGGTGTTCGATCTTCCCGTGTTCATGCTGCGAGCGAGCTCATTGGGCCGGTAGTCGAGTTCTTCGGCAGCGGCGAGGACCCGTTCGCGGACATCATCGCTGACGGCCCCGTAATTGCCGAGCGCCCGAGCCGCCTGCGCCTTTGAGACTTTTGCGGCCTTGGCGACGTCGGCCACCGTTACGTCCCGCCGTCGGGATCCGTCAGTGTTCATGTTCACCTTTCGGGTGGGGTGTTGACGCGGGTTTGTGATGTCCGCTACATTTCAATCAATCGATGTGAGTCCGGTCTCAATCCTAGGGACTGAGACCGGACTCAGCAAGACTCCACATCGAGCAATATATTTCAGCGGCTCCTGACAGCACCGCGATCCCTCCCACGATTGGACAACGCTGTGATCACATTCAACTTCCGCCCGGCGGCCCTTGTTGCTGCCGCAGTGGCAGCCCTCCTCGCGCTCTCAGGGTGTGCAGGATCCTCAACGGCCAGCTCCACCTCGGCCAATAACCCCTACGGGCTGATCGAGCCCGGCACCATCCGCGTTGCCAGCTTGGGCGACTCCAAGCCCTACACCTTCACCGACAGTTCGGGTAACTTCACCGGCTTCGACGTCGAACTGTTCAAAGACGTGGCCCACCGCGCCGGCGTGGACAAGGTCGTCTTTACCGGACAGGACTTCTCCGGCCTGCTTGCTGCCGTGTCCAACGGACAGTTCGACGTCGGAGTGGCAGCCATCGGCATCACGGACAAGCGCAAGCAGACCGTGGACTTCTCCAATGGCTACCTGGCCGGGTACCTGACCGTGATCACCACCAAAACATCGGGCATCAAGGATGTCGGCGGACTCAACGGAAAGCGCTTGGGAGTGGTGCAAGGAACCCTCCAAGAGGCCTACGCGGTAAAGAACTTCCCCTCCGCCCAGTTGGTCAGGTTCCCCGATAACAACACGGCAATATCGGCCGTCAACAGCGGTGCCGTGGATGCACACTTCCTGGACTACGAGGCAGCCAAGGCCTACAAGGACCAGTTTGGGCTCGTCAGCGCTGCGGACATTCCTTCCTTTGATGCCCCGGCCGGATTTGCGATCGCAAAGAACAAGCCAGCGTTCAAGGACGCCTTGAACAAGGGCCTCGCTGCGGCCATGGAAGACGGCACCTGGAAGAAGCTTTACCAGAAGTGGTTCCCGGGTTCGCCCATGCCCGAGCAGTACCTGCCCAAGGCAGAGCAAACCTCCAGCCCCTCACCGACCGCCAGCAAGTAACCGCTGGGCCCGACAACCAACGTCTGAGAGCACTCAATGGATTGGCTCGATACCATCAGCCGCACATTCTTCGACTTCAACGCAATGGTCGAAGTTCTGCCCCAACTCCTCGGAGTTGGCCTGCTCAACACCCTGATCATCTCCCTTTCGGCAACCATCATCGGTGTGGTGATGGGCATGATTGTGGCCGTTATGGGAATCTCGCGGTCCGCCTGGCTCCGGCTGCCTGCGCGAATCTACACGGACCTGTTCCGGGGGCTCCCGGCCATCCTCACCATCCTGCTGATCGGCCAGGGGTTTGCCCGGTTGAGCCAGTCGGTCTTCGGGCCCTCTCCGTACCCGCTCGGAATCATCGCGCTGAGTTTGATCGCCAGTGCGTACATCGGCGAGATTTTTCGGGCCGGCATCCTCAGCGTGGACAAGGGCCAAGGTGAAGCATGCCGTGCCTTGGGCATGAGCTACTCCAAGTCCATGGCCCTCGTGGTGGTCCCGCAAGGAGTGCGGCGCGTGCTCCCGGCGTTGGTGAACCAATTCATCGCGATCGTGAAGGACTCCTCGTTGGTCTACTTCCTTGGCCTCCTGGTCAGTGAACGTGAGCTGTTCCGGGTAGGCCAGGATGCCGCCGTGCTTTCAGGCAACCTGTCCCCGCTGGTCATGGCCGGCATCTTCTACTTGGTCATCACCGTGCCACTGACCCACTTGGTCAACTACTTCGACAACAAGTTCCGCACCGGCCGCCGTCGCCCTTCCGCACCTACGAGCGGACTGAACGAAGTCAAGGAACTCGATGCGGCCTCGCCGCTCATCACCGGGAGCAACACGTGAACCTCACCAGCAGCACCAACGCCAACCCAAGCCAATCCGCTCCGGACATCGAAAAGTTCCATGGCTCCAGCTTGGAGTTGCAGAACCTGACCATGGCCTACGGGGATGTGGAAGTACTCCGGAACGTCAGCCTGAACGTAGCGCCAGGCACTACCACCTGCATCATCGGGCCCTCCGGTTCCGGCAAGTCCACGCTGCTGCGCGGAGTGAACCGATTGCACGAGCCAAAGAGCGGAGACGTTCTCCTCGCCGGTGAGAGCGCACTCAAGGTCAAGCCGGATATCCTGCGGGCCCGCATTGGCATGGTCTTCCAGCACTTCAACCTCTTCCCGGACCACACGGCACTGGATAACGTGGCGCTCGCCCTGTGGAGCGTCAAGGGAATGTCCAAGGCAGAAGCCAGGCAGCGCGCGCAGCGACGGCTGACCGAAGTCGGCCTCGCCGAACGAGCCGACCACCGTCCGCGCGACCTCTCAGGCGGCCAGCAACAACGCGTCGCGATCGCCCGGGCGCTGGCCATGGAACCCGAGGTCATGCTCTTCGACGAAGCCACCAGCGCCCTGGACCCCGAACTCGTTAAAGGCGTCCTTAACCTCATGGCTGGCCTTGGCCGCCGGGGGATGACGATGCTGGTGGTAACCCACGAGATGGGGTTCGCCCGCAAAGTTGCCGACCAAGTGGTGTTCATGGACGAAGGCGAAGTGGTGGAGATCGGCACGCCGACCCAGCTCTTCGACAACCCCCGCGGTGAACGCCTCCAACGCTTCCTTTCGGAAGTCCTCTGATGGGCGCGGTAGCGGCGGCGCCCATCCGGACCGCCGTCGTCGGGTTTGGGGTGGCCGGCAGGGTCTTCCACACGCCGCTTATCCAAGCGGATGCGGAATACTCTCTGGACGTCATTGTGACGGCGGACCCCGAACGCGCCGCGGCTGTGGGTCGGCTGTACCCTCACGCGAGGATCGTTCCTACCCCCGAGGACATGTTTGCACTGGCAGGTGAGCTCGATCTCGTGGTACTCGCCACGCCGCCTGTGACGCATCTGGAGCTCGGCGCCACGGCCATTGCCCACGGGCTCAACGTAGTGGTGGACAAACCTTTCGTCACTACGGTCACCCACGGTGAAGAGCTGGTATCCCAAGCGTCCGACGCTGGAGTGCAGCTGACGGTCTTCCAGAACCGTCGGTGGGACGCTGACTTCCTGACGCTTCGAAAGCTGCTGCGTGAAGAAGCACTCGGCGAGGTCCGGACCTTCGAATCCCGCTTTGAATGGTGGCGGCCGGAAGGCTTCGGCAATTGGCGCGATTCGTCCACCCTGGCCGAAGGGGGCGGAATACTTCACGACCTGGGCGCCCATCTGATCGACCAAGCGATCCAGCTCTTCGGACCCGTAGCGGAAAGTTACGGCGAAACGGCCAACCACGGGCCGTACCCGGACGCCGCCGACACTGAAGCATTCGTATCGCTCCGCCATGAGTCCGGGGTGCGCTCCCGGCTGTGGATGAACGGCATGGCCGCACAGGTGGGCCCGCGTTTCCACGTACTCGGCGCCAAGGCCGGATACACCAAGTGGGGACTCGACAGCCAGGAACCCGATCTGGCTGCGGGCGCTTCGCCGACGGACCCCTCCTACGGTGTGGAGGGCCCGGAGTCATGGGGGCTGCTGGGCGTGGACGGCTCCAGCACAGCCGTTCCAGCAGAGAAGGGCGACTACCCCAGGTTCTACACGGAGCTCGCGGCTTCCCTCAGGGGAAACGGGCCGCTTCCCGTGCAGCCGGCCGAAGCGCTCGAAGCCCTCAAGATCATCGAAAACATCCACGCTTTCGCGTAAGCAGCATCAGAACCTGAAAGAGAGAACACCCATGTCCTCCACAGTTACCAAGAACGTCGCCGTCATCGGAGGCGGCATCCTGGGCGTATCCACCGCTGTCCACCTGCTCCGCGAAGGCGCCTCCGTCACACTGCTGACAGAGCAAGGGCTGGCCAGCGAAGCAACCGGCCGGTCGCTGTCCTGGCTCAACTCCGCGGGAGAACGGTCCACCCCGTACCACCAGCTGCGCGTGGCCGGCGTCGACCGGTACCGTACGCTGTTCGCCGCCGACCCAAGCCGTGAGTGGCTCCAATTCGGGGGAGGCTTGATGTGGAATGCAGAAGGGCACGGCGAGGTCACACAAGCCCGCCACGCCTATGAGCAATCCATTGGATACGATTCGAAGCTCCTGGCACCCGAAGACATTGCCGCGGTTACTCCGGGAATCGACGCCAGTGCCGTGCCGGAAATCGCCATTTTCAATCCCGGTGAGGGCTGGGTCAGCCTGCCGGACTTGGTCAACTTCCTCATGGATGAATTCCACGCCTTGGGTGGCCGCCTCATCCTCAATGCGGGCAAGGTTTCGGTAACGGTCGACGGCGGCCGGGCCACCGGCGTCGAAACATCCGCCGGAGAGACGTACCCGGCAGATGCCGTGCTCGTAGCCTGCGGCGCAGCGACGCCCGCCGTCGTGAAGCCGCTCGGAGTGGACATCCCGAACGGTTCCCCGGTGTCAATGCTGGTGGTCACCAAGCCAGTGGAGCACCAGGTCACCGCAGTCATGAACACTCCGCGTGCCGCAGTCCGGCCCAACCCTGGAAACACGTTCGCGCTGGATCACGACTGGTATGAAGACAGCATCACCGAGCACCCGGATGGCTCGTTCAGTATCCCCGATGATGTTGTGCAGGAACTCGCTGATGAGTCGTCCAAGCTGATCGCGGGAAACCCTGAACTCAAACCGGCGTCCTGGAAGATCGGCTACAAGCCGATCCCCGGGGACGGCGAGCCTGTCTTCGGTGAACTCGGCCAGGTGCCGGGCTGCTTCGTCGCTTTCACGCACTCGGGGGCGACGTTGGGCCTCATTGCCGGAGAGTTGCTGTCCGGCGAGATCCTCACCGGAACCAAGCACCCGATGCTGTCTACTTTCCGGCCGGGGCGTTTTTCCTAGCCAGCCCGTAACGCTGTTAATGGCCAACGGCCCCGATACGCCATCTGCTTAGGCATGTCGGGGCCGTTGGAGTATGTGGCTGGGTGTTATTTGGTGGTGGCGGTGCGTTGGGTGGCGTTGAAGGCGAAGGAGATGGTGCTGGTGGCGCCTTGGAAGGTGTCGTTGGCGGTGGTGGGGAATGCGGTGGTGACTTTGAGGTTGTCGGTTTTGGTTGCGGTGAGGGAGGTGAGGTTGGTCAGGGTCTGGTTGGCGGTGATGACCGGTGCGGAGGCCAGGACGGTGGTTTTGGTGCCGGTGCAGGTGTAGGGGGCTGTGGCGCCGGTCCAGGCGGTGGAGCAGTTTTCGATGGTCAGTTGCAGGCCGTTGACGGTGTCGGTGGTCAGCAGGGATGCGGTGGCTCCGGCGGTGGTGGTCAGGGACACGGTGTTCAGGTCTGAGTTGCCGGTGTTGGAGAGGGTGACGAGTTTTTCGACTTTGTCTCCGGGGAGCAGTCCTGCGACGGGGACGTTCAGGGTGTTGTTCACTCCGGGGGCGCCCAGGGCGATGGTGATTGTTCCGGCGGTGACGGCTTGGCTTGCCGAGGTCGAGGAGGTGAACGCGCCGTAGGTTCCCATGCCGGCGACGGCGGCTGCGGTGCCGACCAGTGCGACGGAGGCGAGGATTTTCCCGGAGGTGGTTTTGAGGCTGATGGCCATGGGAATCAGTGTCCTTTCGGGAGGCCACCGCTTTCGGGCCGGCCAGTTGAACTTTTCCAGCCTCTCTGGCTGACAAGAACTACTGTGCCGGGCCACCATCAAGAACCACTCAGGTGTTCGATCAGGACATGATCAGGAAAAGCTCAAGAAACCCACTACCCAGGCAAACCACCCGGCTGATCGGGGTTGTGCGTCGGGTCCGGGTGCGGGGGAATGACCCCCGGATCGGGCACGGGCGACGGGCCCGGGGTGGGGTTGGGGCTTGGCGGGAACGGTGTTGTGGGGTCCGGCGGCGGTGTCACCGGCCCGGGATCCGGGGGGAATGGGTCAGGCTCGTGCTGCGGAGGAAGCGTCATCATCTCTCCTTGATAGGCCTTGGAGTTGGTATGAGCAGCCTACTCCTGTTGGGTTTTCCACATAGGAGAAATCGGCGCTGATTTTGACTACTACGCTCTGGAAGAGTGGAGCCATGGAGGAGATGAACAGCGGTCAGGGGGCGCCAGCCGGGTCGCCGTTGGGGCTGGGTTGTTCTATCGGGGATCTCATCAGTGCTGTTGGTGCGTTGACGCTGGCATCTGAAACTCCCGCGCTCATTGATGAGCCGGCTTGCCTTGAAGACCTGAAGTCGGCCATCGCCGCACGGCAAGCGCGGGTCGCTGTGGCGTTTGATCTTGCCCATCGGCGCGAACAGGCCCTGGCAGGTGTCCCGGCATCGGAGCAAGGCCAAGATGTTGGCGCGCAGCTTGCTTTGGCCAGGCGGGAGTCCCCGAACCGGGGTTCCCGGCTCCTCGGTCTGGCGAAAGCCTTGGTGTCGGAGATGCCGCGGACCATGGCCGCGCTGGAAAAGGGTTTGTTGAGTGAGTGGCGGGCAACCCTTCTGGTCAAGGAAACTGCATGTTTGAGCGTGGCAGACCGTTGTGCCGTGGACGAGGAGCTCGCGCCGGATACCGGGACGTTCGACGGCGCCGGGGACAGGGCGATCGCCTCGGCGGTGAAAGCCGCAGGGTACCGGCGGGATCCGCGCTCGGTCACGCAACGTGCTAGTCGCGCCGCCGCCGAGCGAAGGGTGACCTTGCGCCCAGCACCGGACGCGATGACCTACCTGACCGCCTTGCTCCCAGCCGCACAAGGCGTCGCAGCCTACGCCGCCCTAACCCGGCACGCCAACTCAGTCCGTGCCAGTGGTCCCCGCTCCGAGGGTGATGCCATGTCCCAAGGACAGCCCATGGCCGACACCCTTGTGGAACGCCTCACCGGGACCCCGGGCGGGATCAGCAGTGTCGAAGTCCAGCTGGTCATGACGGACCGAACCTTGCTTCGTGGCGACAGCGAACCGGCAAGGCTCGCCGGCTACGGAACTGTCCCCGCGAAATGGGCCAGGGTTCTGGTTGGGGCTGAAGGTGCTGCCTGTGCCGCGCCGGATCCCGAGCGAGCGATTGCTGGGTCGGAACCGGAGGGCGACGATCCGGGCTTCGCCTTGTATCTCCGTCGGCTGTACACAGCACCGAGCACCGGTGAACTCGTCGCCATGGACAGCAAGGCAAGGTTCTTCCCGGCTATGTTGCGTCGTTTCATCCAGGCCCGGGACAACACCTGCCGCACGCCCTACTGCGACGCACCGATCAGACATATCGATCACATCTTCCCGTGGCACGCAGGCGGCAAAACCACGCTTGCCAACGGCGCCGGGCTCTGCGAAGCGTGCAACCACAGCAAGGAAGGGACCGGTTGGACCGCCCGGCCCGTCATTCCGACGTCGTCCGGAAGCATCCATACTTTCTACGTGACAACGCCCACCGGCCATCACTACCGGTCCAAGGCCCCGCCTCTGCCTGGTCACTATTTTCAGAAAGTACCTAGCTTTTCAGAAAGTACCTAGCTTTTCAGAAAGTACCTAGCTCCGAGTAACCCTTTGGCGCGCGCCGGCGATTACGTGATTGAACGGGCCAAGCTGGAATTTGTCCCCCATCATGTTCCAGCTTGGCCCTTCTTGTCTCCGGGAACTACCCTAGGTGGAGTCCTCCGCCCGTCAAACGGCGGTTGGTCTGGCCTCCCCAGCCATGGAACTGCCGCCGATCGAAAGTCCCTTCCGTGACCGACGCATTGACCGACGAAGCGCTGGAAGCGCTCAAGGGCGATCAAGCGGAACTGTTCAGCGCGGTGTACAGGACTTTCGCAGGTCCGGTCCTCGGTTACCTGACAGCCAAGGGTGTGGCGGATCCTGAAGCGGGCATGCAGGAGGTCTTTTTAGCTGTTCTTCCCCGGCTCGCGGACATCAGTGGTGGCATGGGCGGTCTCCGCACGTTCATTTTCTCCGTAGCCCATGCACGCATGGTGGACGAGCACCGGAAGCAGAGCAGGGCACCGGAACACCACGAATTTGAACCTGAACGAGATCCGCGGGAGTCCAGGTCAGCGGAGTCGGAAGCGATGCACCTTATGGCGCCCGGCGAGGTGATGGAGCTCCTGGCTTACCTCAATGATGACCAGCGGGAGGTCTTGATCCTCCGTATCATCGCCGGTCTTACTGTGGAGCAGGTGGCGGGAATTTTGGGCAAGTCCGCAGGAGCAGTGAAGCAACTGCAGCGACGGGCACTCATTGTGCTCCGTGAGAATTCAGCAGTAAAGGAATACGTTTCGCTATGACAAACACGGAAGGCGAACGTTCGGAGATCATTGACGAGCTCCTGGTCGACGCCGGTTTCCCGGATGGTCACGAAATGAGGCAGACGCTGCTTTCTATCGGATCCCTCGCCTCGCTTCCGACGCCCACTCCAGGGCCAGAGCTTGCTTCGATGCTGGCAGGCACCACGGACGAACTTGCCAAGCGCCGCTGGCGTCCGAAGCACCGGACCGCCGTCGTGGGTGTTGCCGTGATCGCCGCCATGGGCCTTGGTGCCGGTGGCGTCGCTGCCGCCAGTTCCGCCTTTCCCCGTGACCCGTCTTTTGTGGAGAAGCTCCTAGGCCGTCTGGTGCCGCATTCCACGTCGGAAATGCCTGCACTGCCCTTGAACGACGAGCCCAAGATCAGCACTGAGCCAGCGCCGACGGTGCACCCTGCGACGGTTCCGGCCATGCCTACCCTTCCGGTAAACCCCAGCACGCAGACGCGCCCGGCAGCGGTTGGCGGCACTACGCCTCCAGCGGCACAGCCCCGCATGACCAGCAAACCCGCAGCCGTCGCGGGCCCGTCGAGCCCTCAAGCGCCGCTGGCGCCTGTGGGCAGGGCCGCGCAATCGGCGTTGCAGCCACCCGCTCAAGAGCTGAAGGCTATGCTCGTTCCCAAACCGCTGCCGATTTCCAAGCCGGACCTGCTCAAAACGGCGCGGACCCCCGTACCGTCGGACGCGAAGGACTCCAAGCCCCGTGGACGACCATAGCGGCCCCGCAAGGAGCTCCGCGAGCAAGGAGCTACCCGAGGACCTGACGCTTGGAGGATATGACCCCCGTGTCGAAACCGGCTAGGTGAAGTCCGCCATGGAAGCGGGCATGTTCGATCTTCACGCATCGATCCATGACGACATTGAGCCCAGCGGACTCGGCATCCCGGGCAACGTCCTCATGCCATGAGCCCAACTGCAGCCACAATGTCTTGGTGCCCGCCGCGATGGCCTCGTCCAGGACGCCGGGGAGGTCCTCATGCTTGCGGAAGACGTCAACAATATCCGGGGCTTCGGGAAGGTCCGCCAGTGAAGCATAGGTTGGTTGGCCGAGAATTTCGTTCACCACGGGGTTCACGAAGTACACCTTGTACCGCGTGGACGACTGCAAGTAGGTGGCCACGAAGTAGCTGGCCCGGGACGGCTTGTCCGAGGCGCCGACTATCGCGATTGACTTGGCCTGCCTCAGGAGCGAGAGGCGTTCCGGAGCAGAGGGTCCCTGCCAGGTACGTTCAGTGGTACTCATGCTTTTAACTCCAATGCTGCAGGCGACTGCGCCTCGGTTAGTGCCTGGTCGAGGTCCCAAAGAATGTCCTCCAGGTCTTCAAGTCCCACGGAGATACGGACCAGGTCCTCCGGAACACCCGCCGACTCAAGTTGCTCCGCGTTGAGTTGTTGGTGGGTAGTTGAACCGGGGTGGATGACCAGCGTGCGGGAATCACCCACGTTGGCCAGATGGGAAGCAAGTTGCAACGACTCGATGAACCTTTGCCCAGCGGACCGTCCGCCAACAACGCCAAAGGAGAACACGGAACCCGGTCCCTTCGGCAGGTACTTTTGTGCCCGTTCGAAATGCGGGTGGGACGGCAGGCCGGAGTAGTTCACGTAAGCTACCCGAGGATCGGCGTCGAGCCATTCCGCGACCGCTTGGGCGTTCTTCAGGTGTTCGTCCAGGCGCTGGGGGAGGGTCTCAACGCCTTGCAGTAGTTGGAAAGCCGACAAGGGCGAAAGGGCCGGGCCGATGTCGCGCAAGTGTTCGCAGCGCAGTTTGGTGAGGAATCCGTACTCGCCGAAGTTGCCCCACCAGGAAACGTTTCCGTAGGACGGCACGGGTTCGGTCATCATGGGGAACTTGCCGTTGCCCCAGTTGAACCGGCCGCTCTCCACGATCACGCCGCCCAACGTTGTGCCGTGTCCACCGAGGAACTTGGTTGCCGAGTGGATCACGATATCCGCCCCGTGCTCAAAAGGGCGCACCAGATATGGCGTGCTCAAGGTGGCGTCGACTACCAACGGGATGCCGGCGTCGTGAGCTACCTTGGCCAGCCCCGCGAGGTCTTGGACTTCCGACGACGGGTTGGCCACCACCTCCACGAACAAGGCCTTCGTGTTCTCTCGGATGGCCGCGGCGTAGTCCGCAGGGTCGGTTCCGGGGACGAAGGTGGTGTCCACGCCGAAGCGGCGAAGGGAAACGTCCAACTGCGTCACTGTTCCGCCGTACAGCTGGGAGGCGGCCACAATGTGATCGCCGGACTGGGTCAGTGCGGCGAAAGTGATGAACTCAGCGGCCATGCCCGACGACGTTGCTACCGCCCCGATCCCGCCCTCAAGGGACGCGATGCGTTCCTCGAAAGCTGCGACGGTGGGGTTGCCGATGCGCGAGTAGATGTTGCCGTACTTCTGCAAGGCGAAAAGGCTGGCGGCGTCGTTGGTGTCCTTGAAGACGAACGACGTCGACTGGTAGATCGGCACGGCCCGGGCTCCGTGTTCGGCGTCGGGGGTACCGCCGGCATGCAGGGCCCGGGTGCGGAAGCCGAAAGTGCGGTCGGCCATCAGACGGCCACCGTCTCGGGGACGGGCGAGCTGGACGCAACCGGTGTGGAGGAAAGGTCCAGTTCGGTGCCGTTCTTGCGAGCGAGGTCCGCCTCGAGTTCACGGACGATCGGCAGGACGTCCTGGCCGAATGCAGCGATTTCTTCCTGGAAATGCAGGTAGCCGGTGAGGAACAGGTTCACCCCGATCTTCTTGTATTCGACGATCCTCTCGGCAATCTGTTCCGGGGTTCCGATGAGTTGGGTTTTGAAGCCGTCGTTGTACTGGACCAGGTCTTCAAAGGTGGAGTCGGCCCACATGCCCTTGCCGTCCTTAGTGGAAGCACCGGCTTCCTGGACGGCATCCCGGAAACCCTGAACTGCCGGCTTGTGTGCTTTCTCCACGATTTCGCGGAGGGTATCGCGGGCTTCCTTCTCTGAATCCCGGGCAATGACGAAGCCGTTGAGGCCAAACTTCGGAGCAGCAAGCGCTCCTTCCGTCCCACGCTTCGTCTCGCCGGATGCCGCTACGACGCCGGCGATGTTTTCCTTGAAACCCTCAAGGTCCTTGCCGTTGGAGAAGTACCAGTCGGCCACGCGGCCGGCGGTTGCCTGTGCCGCCGTCGAGTTTCCACCGAAGAAGATCTCCGGGTGGGGACGGCCAGGAACATCCACCGGCGCGGGGTTCAGGGTGAAGTCGGTGATGTTGTAGTACTTGCCGCCCTGGCTGTAGCCCTGTTCGGTCCAGAGCCCACGCAGCACGTTGATGAATTCTTCGGTGCGGACGTAGCGTTCGTCGTGCTCGAGCCACTCGAGTCCGAAATTGGTGAACTCGCTTTTGAGCCAGCCGGAAACGATGTTGACGGCGGCCCGGCCGTTGGAGATGTGGTCGGCGGTGATGATGTACTTCGCCAGGACCCCGGGATGCCACATGCCCGGGTGGACGGCGGCGATGACTTTGAGGCGCTCGGTCGCGGCCAGGAGCGCGAGGCTGAAGGAAGTGGCTTCGTGCTGCTTGTCCGCGCCATACGACGCCGCGTAGCGGGTCTGCGTCAGGGCGTATTCAAACCCGGAGTTCTCCGCAATACGGGCCAGCTTCTTGTTGTAGTCGAAGTCCCAACCAGTGCGTTGTTCGATAGTGGACACCACCAGGCCGCCGGAGACGTTGGGGACCCAATAGGCAAACTTGAGCGGTTCGGACAGCCGGGCAACGTTGCTGATCTCGGTCATGAATTTTCCTTTTCTAGGGCCCGCTTGCGCAGGACGTCCTGGATGCCGGCGATTGCCGGTTCGTTCTGTAGCGAGGTGGTGTCGCCCAAGGCGGTCCCCTCGAAGAGTTGGGTCAGAAGGCGGCGCATGATCTTGCCGCTGCGGGTCTTGGGCACGTCGGGAACCACGACGACGTCGCGTGGCTTGGCGATGGGGCCGATCGCCTTGGCAACGTGGTTGCGCAGGCCCGCGGCGACCTCCGCATCAGGCAAGCCTCGCGCGCCACCGTCGGCGTCAGTCCGGAGCACCACGAACGCGACCACCGCATGCCCCGTGGTGGGGTCGGCCACCGGACACACCCCGGCTTCCACCACGTCCGGATGGGACACGAGTGCCGACTCAATCTCGATGGTGGACAGCAAATGTCCGGAGACGTTGAGGGTGTCGTCCACGCGCCCGAGAATCCAGATATCGCCGTCGGAATCGTATTTGGCCCCATCGCCGGCAAGGAACCAGCCCTGGTTTGCGTACTGGCTCCAGTACGAATCGAAGTAGCGGCGCGGGTTGCCCCACACGGTCCGCGCGATGGCGGGACCGGGACGGTCCACCACGATGAAACCTTGGACGCCGGGCTTGCTGGTCTCACCGCGGGAGTCCACCACCCGAACGCTTACCCCGGGGAGGGCTCGGGCGGCGCAACCGGGTTTGAACGACGTGTCAGTTGGAGAGGGCGACATAATGGTCGCGCCCGTCTCGGATTGCCACCATGTATCCACCATGGGCGCCGTACCCCCACCGAGGTTGTCCCGCAGCCAGCGCCAGGCCTCCGGATTCACGGCCTCTCCCACGGTTCCCAGAAGTCGGATGGACGAGAGATCGTAACTATCCGGCACTCCATCGGGGAACCAACCCATGAGGGACCGAACCAGTGTGGGCGCGGTGTAATACTGCGTGACTTTGTAGCGTTCGATGATCTCGAAGTGCCTGCCCGGGTGCGGGGTGTTGGGCGTTCCTTCGAAGATGACTTGGGTGGCGCCGTTGGAGAGCGGCCCGTAGATCTCGTACGTGTGGGCGGTGACCCACGCGAGGTCCGCGGTGCACCAATGGACATCCCGGTTCCGCAATTCGGGATCCGGGTTGCTGAAAAGGTGCTCGAAACTCCACGAGGCCTGAGTGAGGTAGCCACCGGAAGTATGGACCAAGCCCTTCGGTTTCCCCGTGGTGCCGGAGGTGTACATGATGAACAGGGGAGTCTCGGCGTCGAACGCAATCGGTTCGTGAACGTCGGAGGCGGTATCGACGACGTCGTGCCACCAGACGTCGCGGCCTTCAACCATGGTGACGCTGGCCAGTTCGGCGCGGGGTGTGGTCCTGTTGATGACCAGCACCCGTTCGATGGCATTGTCACCCTCGACGGCGGCGTCGGCGTTTGCTTTGACCGGAACCGCGGTGCCACGGCGGTACTGTCCGTCCGTGGTGACGAGTAGTTTCGCCTGGGTGTCCTCCACCCGGAAGCGCAGCGCTTCAGCCGAGAATCCCCCGAAAACCAGCGAATGGATGGCGCCGATCCGGGCCACGGCCAGGGTGATGATCACGGTCTCGGGAATCACCGGAAGATAGATGACGACGCGATCACCTTTGGTGATTCCCAGCTCAAGCAGCGCGTTGGCAGCCTTGGAAACTTCCAGCTGGAGCTCCGCGTAGGTGATGGCGCGGCGGTCACCGGGTTCGCCCTCGAAATGGAGCGCTACTTTGTCGCCGTTTCCCGCGATGACGTGCCGGTCCACGCAGTTATACGCAACGTTCAGTTTGCCGCCGTCGAACCACTTGATCTCCGGACCCTGACCGGCCCGAACATCAGCGGGTTTCCAACTGTGTGCCGTATGCCAAGGCGTTGCCCAATGCAGGCGACGCGCTTGTGCTTCCCAGAAAGCTACGTTCGAGCCGTTTGAATCGAAACCGCCGTGACGCGCCCGCTCGCCGAAGCCAGCGCCGTGCACTGCGCCGTCCGCGTGCTCAATCGAGGACCATCCCGAAGAGCCGTGAAATGAGCCGGGCGCGTCAAGCAGCCCTGCTTCAGAGGCCGTCGCGTCCGAAGTGGTTGGTGAAAATTGTGATGCGGTTGTAGCAGAAGACATGCCAAAAACACTCCATGTCCTGGGGTTGGCAAGCACCACTCTGAGACAGCCGACGCTAGGGGTGGTCGCCCTCGTTTCAAGCTGTTGTTCGCTTGTGTTGCCTGCTGCGGCGTCACTGATCCAGGAATCTCGGCCGCTGGGATGGTCGCTCCCCACTAAAGCTGATCAGTCAGTTGGCGCAAAATTGATCGGTAGCGGTGCGTAATATTCGCCGCGCACCGCTTTTGCGCACCTGCAGCCGCAGAATATTCGGCTGATCGGTCCCGTGCTGTCAGGAGTAGGCTTGAGTCATGGTGCACGTCAACGATCCGGCCGTCGTGGAGCGGCTGATGCGAACAAAGGGCACATGGGCAATCGTCGGGCTAAGCACCAACGAATGGCGCTCTGCCTACGATGTATCGCTCTATGTCAGGGACAGGATGGGCATGCACATCATCCCCGTCAATCTCAAAGGTGAAGACGTGCACGGCGAAAAGGGCTACAAAACCCTGGCCGAGATTCCCGCCACGAAGCATCCAATCGATGTCGTTGACTGCTTCGTCAACTCCCAGCGCGTCGGCGCCGTCGTGGACCAAGCCATCGCGATCGGAGCCAAGGCTGTGTGGCTGCAACTCGGCGTTGTTGACGAGGCGGCCACCCTGCGCGCCAAAGAAGCAGGGCTCGACGTCGTGGTCAACTCCTGCCCCGCGAGGGAAGGGTGGCATTACGGCTTGTAGTTCTTCCGACTTTTTCGTCTGCTAAGGTGCAGCTGATTCATTCCTCCAGCCCCCGGGGACAACCATGTGCGACGACCAGTCTGTGGTGCCATTTTCCACGCCCACCAGACGCGCGATTCTGGGTGCCTTCAGCACCTCGGTTGTTGTCGGCTTGACAGCCTGCACGTCACCGTCGCAGCCGCCTCAGCGCCCGACGTCGGCAGTCTCGCCGGTTGCCGTGCAAAGTTCAGCCCCCACCCCAAGCCCCACCGGCACTGGCCCTACGGCCGCCACTACCACTGGCACGAAGCGGATCCGCCGGACCTTCATCCCAGACTACCAACTCCCGCCAGTGGTCGGGGGCCTGGCTCCGGTCATCACCAAAATCCCGACCAAGAATCCGGTAGTGTTCCTGACCATCGACGACGGCGCAGTCAAGTCGCCGGAGTCGGTGCAGCTCTTGGCCGAGTACGACTACCCGGCAACCCTCTTCTTGACCAAGAACACCATCGCGGACAACCCCGGCTTCTTCAAAGCCTTCCATGCACAGGGAAGCCTGGTGGAAAACCACACGGTCACGCACAACGTGAATATGGTGCGGCAGTGGGGTTACCAGCAACAGTTAAACGACATCGTGGGGATGCAGGACTATGCCACGCAGCAGTTCGGGCGGCGCCCAACCCTGTTCCGGCCGCCAGGTGGGGACTACTCCACTGTGATGCGCCGGGCCGTGGCCTCTGCAGGGTTGAAAGCGGTCATCACGTGGGAAGCGAAAGCCAACGCTGGAAAGATGGACTACCAGGTGGGGAACTCCCTGCGTCCGGGCGACATTGTCCTGATGCACTTCCGGCCGGAGTTCGCCGCAGACTTTGCGGCTTTCCGAGCGGCCCAGTTGGCGGCCGGGCTCGAAGTGGTGTTGCTCGAGGATTTCCTCGGCGTTGACCAGTAGCGTTGACCAGTAGCGACTGAAGCCCGCTGTAGGCTCTCCCCATGGACGTTTCCCGGCTCCGCGAAATCTGTTTGGCCTTTCCGGGAGCCTTTGAGGATTTCCCCTTTGGGCCCGAGACGTCAGTGTTCAAGGTGCGGGCCGCCGTCGCTGGTGGCGCCCGGCACGAGGCCAAGATGTTCGCCCTCTCCGCGATGGACGCGGAGAATTGGTCGGTGAGCCTGAAGTGCGAGCCGGCGTTGGCTGAGCAGCTCCGAGCCGCCCACCCCGAAATCACCGGTGCTGGCACATGAACAAAACCCACTGGAACGGTGTGCGGTTGGACGGCGCCCTGCCCGATGACATGGTCCGCGACATGGTGGAGGATTCCTACGATCTCGTGGTTGCCAGCCTGAGCCGCAAGCAGCAGGAACAGCTGGGATGGGCAAGGCTCTCGCGGACGTTAGGAAGGCGCTGAGGGCCTGTTCCCGCCCTCCTCGAAAGATCACACTTTGACAAATGTTGATCGAAACTGGCCCGAAATATTGATTTTCAATCACCCGTGGTGAAGTATGTCACACGAAGGTTGGTGCTGCCGGAGCGCCAACCCAGACTGTCTGACTGAACGGCCGCTGCCGCGCCAGTCGACATCAACGAGTCACTGGAGGGTTTGGAAATGAACGTTCAGCATCAGTCTGTTGGCCGCCGCGGATTCCTGCGCGGGGCACTCGCTGCAGCAGTCCTCGTTCCGTTGGGAGGCTCCCTTGCCTCCTGCGCGGGGAGCGGCAGCAGCAGCAACGCCGGCCCCACGGGAGCTGTCTCTGACACCAACCCGTTCGGCATGGCCGACAAGGCCACTGTCGACGCCGTGATCTTCAAGGGCGGGTATGGCATCGATTACGTCGATTTCGCCGGCAAGGTCCTGGAAAAGAACCACTCTGGCTCCACCGCCAAAATATCGCCCTCCACGGACATCGCCCAAGAACTCCAGCCACGCTTCGTTGGCGGCAACCCGCCGGACTTGATTGACAACTCCGGCGCCAAGGCCATCGGTTTCAGCACCATCCTGGCCCAACTGGAGGACCTTACCAGCGTGGTCGAGGCCAAGAACCTCGAAGGCAAGGTCATCAAGGACACGTTGTACACCGGCGTGTTGGCGCCAGGTACCTTCGACGGCAAATTGGCTGCGCTCAACTACGTGCTGACCGTCTATGCCATGTGGTACTCGGATTCACTACTGAAGGCCAATGGTTGGTCCGTCCCCAAAACGTGGGATGAAATGTATGCCCTCGGTGAGCAGGCCAAAGCAAAGGGAAAGTACTTGTTCGTGTGGGGCAAGGAAGCGGCGACATACTATCAGGAGATGGCGATCGCCTCAGCTATCAAGGAAGGCGGCGACGACGTCCGCCTCGGGTTGGAAAACCTGAAGGCCGACTGCTGGTCCCACCCCGCGATCCAGTCCGTTTTCACGGCTCTGGAGAAGATCGTGAAAGCTGGCTACTTCAAGCCCGGTGGCTCCGGTACCCAGTTCACCGCGGCGCAGGCACAGTGGACCAACACCCAGGAAGCAGTGTTCTACCCGTCGGGTTCTTGGATCGAAAACGAAATGAAAGACCAGACCAAGGCCGGGTTCAACATGACCGGCGCGCCGGTTCCCTCGGTGACTGCCAGCCCCAAGAAGCCATACACTTCCCTCCACAGCGCGGCCGGTGAGCCCTACGTTGTTCCGTCGCAGGGTAAGAACGTCGCAGGCGGCAAAGAGTTGCTCCGAGTGATGTTGTCCAAGGATGCAGCAACCAACTTCGCCAAGACCAAGCTCGCCCCCACCATCGTCAAGGACACGGTTCCCGCAGACGGTTTCGGATCCACCGCCTTGGTCTCGCAGACCAAGTTGCTGAGCGACGCCGGGGAAAACATCTACACCTGGAACTTCATCGACCTTTACGGCACCAACAAGGACCAGCTGGTGGTGTGGAACACCTTCCTCGACGGGAAGTCGGACGTGGCTACCCTGACATCGGACCTCCAGAAGATCAGCGACAAGGTCCGTAACGACAGCTCAGTCAAGAAGATCGAAGTGAAGTGACTGCAATGAAACGCCGGCGCAAGCCGTTGACGTGGGACAAGATCAGCTTCTTTGCGGTGTTCCTTGGACTTCCGCTGGCGATCTATCTCCTTTTCGTGATCTGGCCTTTCGTCCAGGCCTTTGGGTACTCCCTGACTGACTGGTCGGGGTTCTCGCCCACGCAGAATTTCATTGGGCTGCAGAATTACACCAAGATCTTCACGGATGACATCTTCATGAAGGCCATGGGGAACAACGTCCTCCTGGTGATCTGCCTGCCGATCATCACCATTATCCTCAGCCTGATACTCGCATCCTTGGTAACTGTGGGGGGAAGCAGCAAAGGGCAGATCAAAGGTCTCAGGAACTCCAGCTTCTACAGGGTGGTCTCCTTCTTCCCCTACACGATTCCAGCGATCGCCATTGGCATCATGTGGGGCCAGATCTATGACCCTTCCGGAGGATTGTTGAACGGGTTGCTCAGGGGCGCTGGCCTGAATCAGTTCAAGGACTTCGCTTGGCTGGGTGACAAAAACACCGCCATGGTGGCCACGATGTTCGTGATCGTCTGGGGTTTTGTGGGCTTCTACATGGTGCTGTTCGTCGCTGGCATCAAGGGTATTCCGGCTGAGCTTTTCGAGGCGGCAAGGATCGACGGCGCCGGCCGTTTCCGCACCGCTGTTTCCATCACCATTCCCCTGATCCGTGACAACATCCAGACGGCGTACATCTACATGGGAATCCTGGCGCTGGACGCGTTTGTCTACATGGCTGCGCTCAACTCCGGTGGCGGCCCGGACAACTCCACCCTGGTCATGTCGCAGCAACTGTTCTTCACAGCGTTCAGCAAGGGCCAGTTTGGCTTGGCCAGCGCCATGGGCGTGGTACTGGCCTTGGCGACCCTGATCTTCTCCGGCCTGGTGTTCGTTGTTAATCGGCTCACTGGCGGAGACAAGGATGTGAGCCTGTAATGTCGACCAAAGTCTCAGCTCCGCAAATGAAGTCGCTGCACTTCCAGCCGCGGACCCCGGCTGCCACCACAAGCGACAGGTTAGTCGGCGCGGTCTCGCACACCGCGTTGACGATTTGGACAGTCATCGTCATCCTTCCGTTGCTGTGGACGTTCATGTCCTCCTTCAAGACCTCGAACGAGATCTTCGCATCGCCGTTCTCCCTCCCGGGTGAATGGAGGTTCGATAACTACACCAGGGCTTGGAGCGAGGCGGGCATTGGAAGTGCCTTCCTCAACTCCATCGTGGTTGTCGCTGCGGCATTGGTGATCGTGATGGTGCTGGGGGCCATGTGCGCCTACGTGCTGGCCCGGTACACCTTTCCCGGCAGCAGGGCCATTTACTACCTGATGCTGGCCGGCCTGACGTTTCCGATCTTCCTGGCCATGGTGCCGTTGTTCTTCGTCCTGAAGAACATGGGCTTGCTGAACACCCTGCCCGGACTGATCCTGGTTTACGTGGGCTTCGCGCTTCCGTTCACGGTGTTCTTCCTGTTCTCCTTCTTCAAGTCGCTGCCCCACGAAATTACCGAGGCGGCGGCCTTGGACGGAGCGGGGGAGTGGCGGACGTTCTTCCAGGTCATGCTGCCGATGGCCAAGCCCGGACTCGCGTCGGTTGCCATCTTTAACTTCTTGGGTCTGTGGAACCAGTTCCTCATTCCGGTGTCCATCAATGCCGCGGGCCCGCGCGTCCTTTCCCAAGAACTCGCAGCCTTCGCCGGCCAGATGGGCTACGCCGTGGACTATGGCGCGCTGTTCGCAGCCGTCAGCGTCACCGTCATTCCGGTGCTCATTGTCTACGTGATCTTCCAGCGCCAATTGCAGGGTTCGGTGTCGCAGGGAACCTCCAAATAGGCAGAATCCGGAAGTAGCACAACAAAGCCAAAACAGCGTTCGACGGCGGTCCTCACCTCACGTTGCGGGGCCGCCGTCGGGTTTTCAGTTTTGAGATGACAGGATGGAACGGTTCTGTAGTGCAACGAAAGGCAGCAGCCCGTGATCTTCATTGTGGTCAAGTTCAAGGTCAAGCCCGACTGGTCCGAACGTTGGCTGGACTTGGTGGCCGACTTCACCGAAGCGACCCGCGCCGAGCCCGGCAACCTGTGGTTCGACTGGTCGCGCAGCGTGGACAACCCCAACGAGTTCGTCCTCGTGGAAGCATTCCAGGACGACGCCGCTGAGGCTCACGTCAGCAGCGAACACTTCAAAAAAGCCATGGCGGACATGCCCCAGGCATTGGTGGAGACTCCCCGGATCATCAGCCGGCAGATCGACGCCAGCGGATGGGACCGCATGGGTGAGTTGACCATCGCGTACTAATCCTCACTGTGTAGTTCCCGCTGCCGCGCGCTGAGCAGCTCAAACTCAGGGCGGGCTGCCACGAACCGTTCAACGGCGTCGAGCACCTGCTGGAGATGGGCGTGGTCCGGGGCCACCAGCGCCGCGCCGATCAAGGCGCGGCGGTGTTGGTCCTGGAGCCCCGTCTCTGCGGCCGAAACCTCGAAGCGGCGCTTGAGTTCAGCCACGAGGGGCCGCACCAACGAGCGCTTCTCTTTGAGGCTATGGACGTCCCCCATGAGGACATCGAATTCAATCCAACCGATCCACATAGTTCATTATTGTCATACGGACTTGATCGAATCTTGACAGAACTCAACAACACGTCTTGAGTTCTGCCCGGCAGTGTATGGAAAGGCGGCCGCATCCGGCCGTCCATACTCTTTCGCTGCCTAGTTACTCAGGACTGACAACGTGCCCCGAACCCCCGTCACGACCACCTTGAAACGCCCCGTTCTCCTGGCCTGCGCCGCCACGCTCCTTTTCTCGGGAGTGGCAGCACCGTCAGCATTGGCGGCTGGCCCTGCCCAGGGAGCAGGCTACCAAACGAGCTCCAGCGTGTCGGCGCTCGCAGGCCAAGCTGAGCAAACATTGGTTGTCCCAGTGACAGCGGGTTTGGCGCCCACACGGGTCAGGGGCACGGTAGCTGTATCGGGCAAACCCGAAGGGACTGTCCGGGCAACGGTCAACGGCCGCGTGGTGTTGGAGGCCAACGCTGCCGCTAACCTCCCGCTTGATGCCGCGGTGTCCGCCGTCGATGTCACGGACCAGCAACTGATCGTGGGGCTGCAGTTCGAACCCCTCAATCAAGCCAAATGCATCGTGTCCAGCTCCACAGCGACGCTCAAAGGGTTCACTGTTGATTTCTCGGGGACTGCGCAGGCGCCCACCACCGTAGCCGAGTTTTTCCCGGCGTCGGTCCCCGCCGTCGTGGTTTCCGTCCCCGCGGATCCTCGCGCTGACGTGTCCGCCGCAGTCATGGCGGTTTCTGCCGCGATCTCGTACCGCTACCCGAATGCATCAGTAAGCGTGGTTCCGGAGGCGGAGGTCGCTGGGCGTGTGGCGACCCTTCCGCCGGGCAGCCGCCTGGTCACTGTCCTGGCGGACCAGGGTGAAACCAGCACTAAGCTCGGCACGGCTGCCGGCCTGCCCCAGCTGATCCTCAGCGGCCATGACGAACAACTCCGCACCGCTGCGCGCGCCTTGGCCAGCGATAAGACGGCACTGGCAGCGGCGGCCGCGGTCACCGGGCTCACCTCCGCACTGCCGGCGTCGCCTGGCCTGACGCAAAGCCTCAAGGACCTCGGCAGCGCGACGCTCAAGCTCTCTGGCTACGGGACGCCGGAATCCTACGTTGGCATCAGCCAATCGCAATTCGGTGGCCCGGTTTCAGCCATGAAGATCCAGCTCAAGGGAACCCACACGGCCGTCCCCACCAACGCGCAGGCGCAACTCACGGTGTACTGGAACGATTACCTGCTCAGCTCGCAAAACCTCGACGGCGGAGACCGCTTCTCGGTCGACGCCGACGTCCCTGCCGGGCAACTTCAGGCAAAAAACGGCCTGCGCATCCGGCTGGCTGCATTGCCGGCCGGCGGTGACTGCAACGGTCCGGCCGGCGCGATGCCCATGGAAGTAACCCTGGACACCGCCGGAAGCACCGTAACTGCCGTTCGTGGTGCCTCGTCGAAGCCAGGCTTCCAGAGCTTCCCGCAGGCATTGGGGCAGAGCCTCCCCGTGGCCTTCGGTGGGGGCGGCGCGCAGGCGAACACCATCAACGCAGCCACATTGGTGGCGGCCCTTCAGCGTGAGAGCGCAAAGCTCCTGGACACCCGCCTGGTGGGGATGGACGCATTCGCTGACTCCGCCGAGTCCGGCTTGGTTGTGGGTGCCACCACCGAGATTGCCAACAAGCTCTCGGCGCCGTTGCGCTTGGCGGAGTTCCGTACCATTTCGCCTGGGGACATCCAGTACGGCGTGGGTACCAACGCGCCGTATGGCGTGCTCGAAGCTTTCGAGCAGGGCGGCCGGGACGTGTTGATGTTGGGAGCCTGGACGCCAGGGTCCGACGCCGCGGGGTCGGCAACGCTCCAAGGTTCCCTTGCGTCCCATGTGGCCACCCTTGAGGGAGGGTGGGCTTCACTTTCCAGGAACCTGTTGGTGACGCAGCCGGCCGGGACGCCGGTGTTGTTGGACAGCAACGCCGTGGTTCCACAGAAAGCCGTGACGGACGACTACCGCCCCTACGTGTGGTGGATCGGCGCGGCTGTGCTGCTCCTCGTGCTCGCTTTGGCGCTACGGACGTGGCTGTCGCGACGACGCGCCGCGGCAGCGCGCGCCTACGTGGATGCCGAACTGCACGCGACTGAACCCAACCAGCCCCCGCATGGCGACTAGCGTCTCCATCAGTCCGAGGACCGCATGGGAACGGCTGGGCGCCCCGGTCCGAGGCCGTAAGGTTCCGGGTACCCGGATCATCGCAGTAGCGGCTGCAGTGGTGGGGTATGCGGCCTGCCTTTACTCGATGGGGCATGGCATCAACTTGGAGTACTCCGATGCCCAAAGCCACCTGACCATCGCTCGACGCATCTTCGACAGCAAGGCCCCGGGGTTTGAGCAGCTCGGTACCGTCTGGCTGCCCATGCCCCATCTCCTGCTGGCCCCGTTCGTGCTGAACATGTGGCTCTTCAGCACGGGTTGGGCCGCGGGGCTGCTGGGCATCCTCGCCTTGTCAGGTACCGCGACGGGCCTGTACCTGATCGCGGCCCGGCTTGGCCTGGGGCGTTCCGGACGGCTGGCCACCACGTTGGTGGTCCTGGCAAACCCTGCGGTCTTGTACGTCTACACCACGGCGTTGACCGAGCCGGTGCTGATCATGTGCATCGTGGGCGGGATGGCAGGTTTGGCGCATTGGTCCACCAGCCGCCGTCGAATGAGTGCAGGCGAGTTGGCAGTCTTCGCCGGGATTCCCTCCGCTGCTGCGGTCCTCTCGCGGTACGAGGGCTGGGCGCTGGTGATGACGGGAACATTGTTTGTCTTCATCGTGGCCAAACGCCGGACAGGCCGCTGGCGGGAAGCGTTCGTTATGGCTGGCGGCTATGTCATGGTGCCTGCCGCTGCTGTGGCGTGGTGGATCTCTTACAACTGGGCCGTGTACGGCAACCCGCTGGAGTTCATGTTCGGGCAGTACTCTGCGTACGCGCAGCAGAAAAGCATTACCGACGGCGGCCTGTTGCCCACCAAGGGCAACCCCGGCCTCACACTGGCTACTTTCCACTGGTCGCTGCTGGAGACGGTGGGCGTCGTCGTCCTCGTTTTGGCCGCGTGCGGCGGCGTGGTCCTCGTCTTTCGGCGCGGCCTGGCTAACAGCACCCTGTTGGTGGCCGTGAGCGGCAGCGCGTACGCGTTTGCGTTAGTGAGCCTGTTTCTGGGGCAAACGGCCATCAATAACGATCATTCTCTGCCTACCTCGTGGTGGAACAACCGCTTTGCCCTCACGGCGCTTCCTCTGCTGGCCATCCTCGTTGCCGTAGTGGTTGAGGAAATGGCTCGTCCCAAAAAAGTCCGCCCGTGGTTGATCGGAGCACTGCTGGCGGCTCTTGTGGTCCAAAACGTCTGGTGGAGCGCGGATCCCGCGGCCCGGCTTGCTGTGCTGGCCGAGGGAAAGATGTCAGCGGATTCCACCACGAATTCCACCGCTGCCGCCCGCTGGCTCCACGAGCACTACCAATCCGGTGGCATCCTCATGGACGAGAGCGCGCGCGGGAACGCGGTGCTCCCCGTGCTGGGCATCCCGCTCAAGGAGATTTTCAACAGGGCTTCGGGTGACTACTTTGCTCCCGCGCTGAGGGCCCCGTCCAAGTACGCCAAGTGGGTCTTTGTCAACGTCGAAGGCGGCACAGGGGCAAAGGACTCTGGTCCCACGGATCTCGTCTACCAGGCGATCCTCACGGATCCGTCTTTCCCGGTCCAGTACTCCTTAGCCTTCTCCACACCGACCCACCGGATCTATGAAAGGGCCTCAGACTCATGACGCCGCCTCTCCATCGAGGTACCCCCGGCTTGGACAGGCAGCCGATCGGACAAGCTTTGATCGCGGCAGGCCTCATCAGTCCAGAGCAGCTTGGGCGTGCCCTTCGCCGCGCCGCCAGCGAAGGGGGGCTCCTGGGCAGGCACCTTATTCTCGAAACCGGACTGGACCGCCGTCGTGTCTATGAGGTGTTGGCCCGGCAGTGGGACGCACCCCTGGTGGACCTGGTGGCTGAGCCCACTGATGACGAGCTCATGGAGCAGCTCAATTTCAGCTCGTTGGGTGAGCCGCAGTGGCTGCCCTGGCGGTTGGATGACGGTGTCCTCACGCTCGCTACGGCGGTGGCGCCGTCGGAGGAT
Source organism: Arthrobacter sp. SIMBA_036 (assembly GCF_046535135.1). Lineage (NCBI taxonomy): Bacteria > Bacillati > Actinomycetota > Actinomycetes > Micrococcales > Micrococcaceae > Arthrobacter > Arthrobacter sp. SIMBA_036. The sequence continues at coordinate 8,552 of NZ_JAWRXG010000005.1, read as the reverse complement.
ATCGCCGCGGACGCCCGCGAGATCTTCGGGGTGGACGACGTCGAATTCCGCACCACTACGGACTGGGACATCAACCAGTCCATCCAGCGTTCCTTCCGCCGCCACCTCCTCTACGAGTCCGCTGAGCGGCTGGCAGAAGAACGGCCGGGGGAGTCGGCGCGCATAGCCTTGACGCCATGGCAGTGGTACCTTCCCTTGTTCCTCCTGGCAACCACCATGGTGGCGTTCCTGCTTGCCCCGTTGACCGCGGTTACCGTGTTGCTGGCAACGGCAAACGTCGTTTTCCTGGTGAGCATCGGCTTCAAATCCTTGGCCAGCCTCCGCCGCCCGTTCGACCTGATCCGGGACGCGGGCACCGCCAAAGCAAGGGACCGGGAAAGGGCGCGGCGAGGACTCCCACCCATGACCGGAGAGCGAATCCCCGACGGTGATGTGCCGGTCTACACCATCCTGGTTCCGGTCTTCCGGGAAGCCAACATCATCGACAAACTGCTCACCAACCTCGGCCGGCTGGACTACCCACGGTCCAAGCTGGACGTCTTGGTCCTTCTCGAAGAAGACGACGCCGAAACCATCGCCGCAGCCAAGGCGTCCAGGCCTCCGGAATACGTGCGCATCCTGATCGTGCCAAGGGGTGAGCCACAAACCAAGCCACGCGCGTGCAACTACGGGCTCACCTTTGCCAGGGGTGAGTACGTGGTTATTTACGACGCCGAAGACCGGCCCGAGCCAGGTCAGCTCCGGGCATCCATCGCGGCATTCCAGCAGGACGAGTTCGAACGCGGGCACCTCAACCCACACCGCAAGCCCCTCATCTGCGTGCAAGCGGCCTTGAACTACTTCAACGCCGACCAGAACGTCCTCACACGCATGTTCACCATCGAATACACGCACTGGTTCGATTCCATGCTCCCGGGACTGGACAACTCAGGTATCCCGCTGCCCTTGGGCGGGACCTCCAACCATTTCGTGACGTCCATGCTCAAAGAGGTGGGAGCGTGGGACCCGTGGAACGTCACAGAGGACGCGGATTTGGGACTCAGGGCCGCCGTGGAGGGTTACCGGGTGGGAGTCATCAACTCCACCACCTGGGAGGAAGCGTGTTCGCAGGTTCCGGCCTGGATCAAGCAGCGCACGCGGTGGATCAAGGGCTACATGGTGACCTCCGCTGTGAACACCAGGAACTCCCTGCGCTACATCCACAGCACGGGCGTGGCCGGCGCCGTCGGGTTTCTGGGATTGATCCTTGGGACGCCGCTGGCTTTCCTGGCGTACCCGCTGGTTGTCGGCTTCACCATCGTGACGTACGTGGGCTACGACGTCGTCGGGCTGGTGTTGCCCTCGTGGTTGCTGGTAGGCGGAGTGGCTTCCATGCTGTTCGGCAACGCCATGATGATTGTGGTATCCGGTGTGGCCACCCTCCGGCGCCATGGCTGGCGGATCGCGATCTTCGCCTTACTCAACCCGTTCTACTGGGTGCTGCATTCCGTGGCTGCCTGGCGTGCCGCCTGGCAAATGCTGACCAGCCCGCACAAATGGGAGAAAACCCCGCACGGCTTGGAGGAAGAATTCCACGACGACGGCCACTGGACTGGATGACTCAAAAGACTGCGTGACTCAAAAGACTGCGTGATGCTCCGGCTCGCTGGTTGAGCCAATCTTGAGCCAATCTTGAGGCAACGCCGCAGGGAGGTTGAGCCGGCTGCGCAACACTTGCTCCAAAGGCTCGTGCAGGACCAGCTGAGGGGGTTGGACCGTGGTGCTGGATTCGTTTTCAGTGAGGGTTGCTTTGGGGGTGGTCACGGTCACCCTCCTGGTGCTTTTCTGCGCATCGTACCGCCGCACACGCTCCCCTTACGCCGGCTGGTGGAGCGTAGCCCTCCTCGAGTTCATGCTGGGCAACACGGCATTCCTGCTCAACGGCACCGTGCACCAGCAATGGGCAAATCCAGCGGGCAATGTGTTGGTGGTAGCCGGAGCCTTCAGCGTCTGGGCCGGTGCCCGTACCCTGCGGGACCTGAGAGCCGCTCCGTGGCAGCTCGCCGTGGGTCCTGGGATCACAGCCATCGCTTCCTTTCTGGAAAATCCCGCCTTCAATGTTTGGTCCGGCGGCTTCGTGTACCTGGCGATGATGACGGCCGGTATCAGTCTCGCCGCCCGAGACCTTTGGTTTATTAAGGCCAACCACTCCCAGGTCCACAAGGCACTGTCCTTGGCCGCTTGGCTCTTGGCCGTCTACTACTTGGGACGCTGGGTGGTCTACGCAACGCAAGGTCCCACCAGCGCAACCTTCAAGACCTTCTTTGGCCCCGCTCCCTCGGGGCTGGTCTCCATGGTGCTGTTAGTGACGGTGTCGTTCAGCATGACGGCCCTCAGCAGCGATCAACTCATCAAGGGGCTTCGGGAGCGCGCCACGCGGGACCACCTGACGGGGTTGTTGAACCGCGGAGCGTTCCTTGAACTGGCCAACTCGGAATTGAAGCGATTGCGCTCCAACGAGTCCGGTGCGGCGGTGGTCCTCGCGGACTTGGACAACTTCAAGGCCGTTAACGACGAATACGGCCATGGGGCGGGCGATGCGGCGTTGAAGGCTTTCGCGGATGCCTGCAGTGCCTCGGTGCGGTCCACGGACTTGATCGGGCGCTACGGGGGCGAAGAGTTCATCCTCTTCCTTCCGGGCGCCACCCAAGAGCGAGCCCAAAGCATTGCGGCGGAAATCAGCCGGCACATGGCAGCAACCAAGGTTCCCGAAGGTCTCACTTTCCCCACCATCAGTTACGGTGTGACCGCCAGCAGCCCCGCCCTCGCCAGCCTCAATTTCATGATCGAGGTAGCGGACGCGGCCCTTTACAGCGCCAAGGCACTAGGAAGAAACCGGATTGTAGGAGCGGATCGCCCTGGGGCGGCCACCATTGCGGATGAGGCAAGATCATGAATGAATTGACCACCAGGATCCAGATCCAGCACAACCAGGAGCTCTCGGCGTTCCGCCAGGACATCACCAGCCCCTCCTATCGGAGCAGCACGTCGGCTTCATTGAACGCGGACCGCCGCTCGGTCCGGATGGCGCCAGTGCAGTCGGTGGGGGACGGCAACGCGAACCTGACCATAGTGGCCGACGTCGAAGGCCTCGCCTGGTTCACGGCCGACAAGGGCCTCCTGGGCAGTTGCATCACCGTATCCATAGCGGGGCACCGTCGAAACACCGGCACCCGTGTTCACCTGCCCCTCGCCGAATGCGATGCGTGGATCGAAGCCATACTTGGCGGTTCCTGGATCACGCACGTGTACCGGGCCGGGAAGAAAGTGGAGTCCGACGGGAAGCTGGACATCGCGTCTTATCGGGTCTTCCTGGACGAGCGGCGCCACCCGGTGTCCAAGCCGTCGGCCGTGGCCGATTCCAGCCTCCGGCGCTTGGAAGAATCGTGAGGTCCAAACACCCGCCTCCCGCGGAGTTGGACCCCAGAATCGGGAAATTGGAGCGCCACGTCCAGGCGCTGATGCAGGAACTCCACCAAGCGCGCTATGAGCAGCGGCGCGAATCCCTCCGAGACCCACTCACCGGGTTGGCTAACCGCTTGGCCTTGGTGAGTGCTTTCATCCAAGCCCAGGATGCCATGAAGTATGGGGCCTCGCCCCCTGCCCTCCTCCTGCTGAATTTGGACGGGTTCAAGGCGCTGAAGAATTCCGCCGGATACGCTGCCGCGGACCAGACCCTGGTCACGGTGGCCATGCGCATCCGCTCCGCCGTGCGGGAGAACGACGTCGTCGCTCGCCTTGGCGGCGACGAGTTCGCGATACTCCTCCCCGCCACCGCCCAAGGCAAGGCAACCGCCGTCGGGAATCGCATTCTTGCCGCGCTGGAACAGAGTATCGACCTCGGCAACAACAGCATCAGGTGCCGGGCCAGTTTGGGGCTGCGGATCGCCGAGCCGCACCACAGCGCCGAAGACTTGCTTCAGGAAGCCGACATGGCCATGGAGGAGTCCAAGAGCGAGGGCCGGAACAAGCTCAAGGTGTTTGATCCCGACATGTTGCACGCACGGCAGCTCCAGCGGCAGATCGTCGGGGAACTGCGGGAGGCCATCCGCTCGGACCAGCTGGTCCTCTACTATCAGCCGATCGTTGAGCTGGCCACAGGCAGGATCGAAGGCAGCGAGGCTTTGGTCCGCTGGAACCATCCGGTGCACGGCATCATCATGCCGGATCAGTTCGTTCCCGTGGCGGAGGCAACCGGATTGATCGCCGAGTTGGGCAGGTGGGTGCTGCGCGCCGCCGTTGGTCAACTGCGGCGGTGGCGACTCAATGAGAGCACCGCGCGGCACAAATTTTCCATGCAAATCAATGTCTCTGCCGCGGATCTTCAGAGCCTGGAGTTCGTGGACGACGTCCGTGAGGTCCTCGCAGGAGCAGGGCTGCCGCCGGAATCCTTGGTTCTGGAGCTTACCGAGAGTGCCATCATCCACAACAACGAGCTGGACCGGTACACGCTGGCGAGCCTGCAACGGCTGGGCGTGGGCTTGGACATCGACGATTTCGGCGCAGGCTACTCGTCCATGGGCTACCTGAGGAAGCTACCGGTAGGCCGGGTCAAGGTGGATAAGCAGTTCGTGCAGGAGCTTGGACGGGACCCGGAGCAGTTGGGATTCATCGCGGCTATCCAGCGGGTCATTCGTTCATGCGGGCTGGAAGGGGTCTGGGAAGGAATCGAGACCGCCGAGCAGGCCGAAGCCCTGCGGAGTATTGGGTGCACGAGCGGGCAAGGCTACTACTTTGGCAGGCCCCTGCCGGAACCGGAGTTCACGGCCCAGCTGGCCCGGCAATCCGTGTGGCCAGCCAGCTAATGCGGCCAGAGTAGCTAATGCGCATGCAGAAACAGGAAACGCGGGGCCACATGTGTGGTCCCGCGTTTCCTGTTGCTCGTCCTAGCCGAAGTACTTCGGCAGGGTAGCTTCGTGGGCTTCTTTGAGAGCCTCCAAGGAGAGCTCGTCCACGCCGTTGATCTCCAGCTTTTCACCGGCGGCGTCCACAACGCCGATCCGGAGGTGAGCGAAGCCGCGCGCGGTGCACATGTCCTTGAAGCGGACTTCCTCCGAGCGGGGCACGGACACGATGGCCCGGGCCTGGGACTCGGAGAACAGTGCGGTGAACAGGTCCACGCCGTCGCGCTCCATGAGCTCTTCAAGCGCGATGCGCGCACCCACGCCGTAGCGCAGCGAGGACTCAACCAGGGCAGCTGCGAGGCCACCTTCGGAGAGGTCGTGAGCGGCGTCAACCATGCCGTCGCGTGAAGCGTTAATGAGGATTTCTCCCAGTTCACGTTCCGCGGCGAGGTTTACCTTCGGCGGCAGGCCACCGAGGTGTCCACGGAGGTTGGACCATTCCGAGCCATCAAGTTCCGCCGCGGTGGTACCCAACAGGTAGATGGCCTGGCCGTCCTCGCGCCAGCCCGACGGCGTGCGGCGGGCGACGTCGTCGAGCTTGCCCAGGACTGCCACCACAGGCGAGGGGTGGATCGGCGTGGTGCCGGTTTGGTTGTACAGCGAGACGTTGCCGCCGGTCACCGGGATGCCGAGCTCCATGCAGGCGTCCGAGAGGCCACGGATGGCTTCGGCAAGCTGCCACATGACGTCCGGATCCTCGGGCGAACCAAAGTTCAGGCAGTCACTGACGGCCATGGGAACAGCGCCTGAAGTGGCAACGTTACGGTAGGCCTCGGCCAACGCGAGCTGTGCACCTTGGTACGGCTCAAGGTAGGTGTAGCGGCCGTTGGCATCGGTGGCCAAGGCAACACCCAGGCCGGTTTCCTCGTCAACGCGGACCACGCCGGCGTCGTCCGGGAACGCCATGGCAGTGTTGCCGCCAACGTAGCGGTCGTACTGGTTGGTGATCCACGACTTACTGCACATGTTCGGCGATGCCACGAGCTCAGTGACGGCTGCGGCCAGCTCGGAAGGAGCCGACGGACGGCCGGCATCCTCGACGGAACCGGTGAAGGAGTTTGCCTGGACCGAGTCCTGCCACTCCGGGCGGGCAAACGGGCGGTCGTAGACCGGGCCGTCGTGCGCAACGGTGCGGGGATCGACGTCGACGATCACTTCGCCTTCCCAGGTGATGATGAGCCGGCCTGTGTCGGTCACTTCACCCAACCAGGAGTACTCCACGGCCCACTTGTCCATCACAGCTTCGAACGCTTCGATGTTTTCCGGGGTGACCACGGCCATCATGCGTTCCTGCGACTCGGACATGAGGATCTCGCCCGGGGTCAGCGTGGGATCGCGCAGCAGGACGGAGGTCAGTTCAACTTCCATGCCGCCGTCGCCGTTGGACGCGAGCTCGGACGTGGCGCAGGAAATACCAGCGGCACCGAGGTCCTGGATTCCCTCAACCAGGGAGCCCTTGAAGAGCTCCAAGCAGCACTCGATGAGCACCTTCTCGGCGAAGGGGTCGCCCACCTGGACAGCCGGACGCTTGGAAGGCTTGGTGTCGTCGAAGGACTCCGAAGCGAGCACCGACGCGCCACCAATGCCGTCGCCACCGGTGCGTGCACCGAACAGGACAACCTTATTGCCCTTGCCCGATGCGTTGGCCAGGCGGATGTCCTCGTGGCGCATGACGCCCACGGCCAGAGCGTTCACCAGCGGGTTGCCCTGGTAAACGGAATCGAAGACCATTTCGCCGCCGATGTTCGGCAGGCCCAGGCAGTTGCCGTAGCCACCAATCCCGGCAACGGCACCGTGCATGACGCGGGCGGTGTCCGGGTGGTCAATCGCCCCGAACCGCAGCGGGTCCATGACGGCAACCGGACGGGCGCCCATGGAGATGATGTCGCGGACGATGCCGCCGATGCCGGTTGCGGCGCCCTGGTAAGGCTCAACGAACGACGGCGAGTTGTGGGACTCGATCTTGAACGTCACGGCCCAGCCGTCGCCCAGGTTGGTGACGCCGGCGTTCTCGCCGATGCCAACCAGCATGTCCTTCTTCATTTCCTCGGTGACCTTCTCGCCGAACTGGCGGAGGTGGTTCTTGGAGGACTTGTAGGAGCAGTGCTCGCTCCACATGACGGAGTACATGGCCAGCTCGGCGCCCGTGGGACGGCGGCCGAGGACCTTGACGATCTCGTCGAACTCGTTCTGCTTCAGGCCAAGCTCGGCCCAGGGGAGTTCGGTGTCAGGGGTCTTCGCAGCGTGCTCAACCGTATCGATGTTGAACTTCTTGGTGGTTTCCGTGGTCACTTGTTGCCTCCCACAATTTTGGTCAAAACGGAGGTGAAGAACCCCAGTCCGTCGGTGTCCAGGCCACCTGTTCCATCCAGTGATTCCGGACCGAATCCCGCCTCCACTGCGTGCTCGGGGTGCGGCATGAGGCCCACAACGTTGCCGGCAGCGTTGGAGATGCCGGCGATGTCGCGGCGGGAACCGTTCGGGTTGAAGCCCACGTAACGGAACACCACGCGGCCTTCAGCTTCAAGGGCGTCCAGGGTCTTCTCGTCCGCGATGTACTGGCCGTCCTGGTTCTTCAGCGGCACAGTGATTTCCTGGCCCTCCTGGTAATCCAGGGTCCACGCGGTGTTGGCGTTTTCCACGCGAAGGACCTGGTCCCGGCAGATGAACTTCAGGTGGTCGTTCTTGATCATGGACCCGGGAAGCAGGTGCGACTCGGTCAGGATCTGGAATCCGTTGCAAATACCCAGGACAGGGAGTTTTGCGTCGGAGTTCGCAGCCTTGACGATCTCGGACATCAGCGGCGCGAACCGCGAGATGGCGCCCGCCCGGAGGTAGTCGCCATAGGAGAAGCCGCCGGGGATGATCACGGCGTCCACGTCGCCGAGTTCGGAATCGGCGTGCCACAGCGGCACCGCCGTGCCACCTGCAAGCCGCACTGCGCGGGCGGCGTCGCGGTCGTCAAGGGTGCCGGGGAAAGTGACGACGCCGATTTTGGCGCCGGCGAGTTTGCGAGCACCATTGGGGTCGGCGGCGACGGCCACGGCCTCGCCAATCAAAGGGATGGACGTCATATCAGGCCTCGACGACCTCGACGTTGACGACGTCTTCGATGACCGGGTTGGACAGGAGTGTCTCGGCAGCTTCGCGGGCCTGGGCCAGGATAGCGTCGGTCACCTCGCCGTCGACAGTCAGTTCAAATCGCTTGCCCTGGCGGACTGCGCTGAAGCTGTTGAAGCCGAGGCGGGGCAACGCGCCCACGATAGCTTTCCCCTGGGGGTCCAGAATCTCGGGCTTGGGCATGACGTCAACGACGATCCGGGGCATCCGGTAACTCCTGTGCGTGAGTTGGGTGAACCTTAGATAAGGCTGCCGCGGAGGTGCCGTCTCACGCCGTTCTGTCATGAGGGCGCTCCGCGAGCTTGCACGACTATTCTACCGGGAGCGGCGCACTTACCCTATTCAGCCCGCTTCCGCGAGGACCACCCGCCGGGACGGTGGAAATCGCGACCTGGGGGCCCGACGTCGGCACCCTGTTGCCTCACGTCAATAGGTCCGGGAAGCGTGGTTCGTTGCCTCATGTGAAAAGGTCCGTTTCGGGGCCTTGTT